>JASGDX010000168.1:0-2886 GCA_047606985.1 Leucobacter sp.
ACAGCGGACGCCGCCGAACTTGGCGGCAAGGACGGCGTGGCACCGGTGGTCGAAGCGGTGCTGCCGCCGCTGGCCCTCCGGGTCGAGCCGGGCGAGCTCGTGGGCGTGCGGGCGGACCAGGCCACGGCGGAACGGCTCGTGCGGCTGCTTTCGGCTCGATGCGGACCCGATGAGGCGGGGCACGCGCTGCTCGACGGCGCCCCGGTGCTCGCACTCGGGGTTGAGCGATGGCGGTCCCGAATGCTCGTCGCCCCGCACCGGGCGGAGCTGTTCGACGGGACCGTGGCGTGGAACCTCGCCACCCCTGGTGCCGACCCCGCCCGCATCCCCGAGGCGCTGGACGCGGCCGCGTGCGCGGACATCCTGGACGTGCTCCCGGACGGTCTGGACACCCCGGTCGGCGAGGGCGGGATGCGGCTGTCGGGCGGCCAGCGTCAGCGCATCGCGCTGGCCCGCGCGTACGCGGCGCACCCGCCCGTGCTGGTGCTGCACGAGCCGACCACCTCCGTGGACGCCGCCACCGAGCAAGCCATCGCCGCCCGGATACGTGGAGTGCGGGGCGGGCAGACGACGATCCTCGTGACCTCCTCCCCGGCGCTGCTGAGCGTGTGCGAGCGGGTCGTGACGCTCCGCGGGGACGCGGCAGGCGCCGCGTGAGCGCCACAGCTCGTGGCGGTGTGCCGATCGCGAGCGGCACGCAGACCTTGGCCGTCGCCGGGCGGCTGCTCGCCAGCCGACCCTGGCAGCTCGCCCTCGTCGTGCTCGTGCTGCTGGCCGGGGCGGTCGCGGGGCTGGCGACCCCGTGGTCGCTCGGACTGCTGGTCGACCTCATCGGCGGCGGCAGCGCGACCGGCGCCGCGGTGTGGGAGCTGGCCGCGGTGATCCTCGCCGCCACCATCGTCTCCGCAGGGGCGACCGGGGCGGGGGTCGTGCTCGCTGCCCGCCTGTTCGAGACGATGCTCGCGCAGCTGCGGGAGGAGTTCATCGATCGCGCGCTCTCCCTGCCTCAGGGCTCCGTCGAGCGGGCTGGAACGGGGGATCTGGTCTCCCGCGCCAGCGACGACGTCGCCCAGGTCTCCGACGCGATCCCGCAGCTCGTTCCCGCGCTGACCTCGGCACTGTTCACCGTCGCCGTCACGATCGGGGGGATGGCGGTGCTCGATGGACGCTTCGCGATCGCCCTGCTGGTGACGATCCCGGTCTACGCGCTGACGGTCCGCTGGTACCTGGCCACGGCTCCGTCGGTCTACGCCGCCGAGCGCGCCGCGGCGGCGACTCGGGCGCACCACGTCCTCGCCTCGTTGCGCGGCCTGGACACCGTGCTCGCCTATCGGCTCTCCGGCGCGTGCTCGGCGCGGATCGCGGCCGCTTCCTGGGAAGTGGTGAAGTGGACGCTGCGAGCGCGCGTGGTGCAGAACATGCTCGCCGGCCGTCTGGGCCTTGCCGAGTACGTCGGCCTCGCGGCACTCCTTGCGTCCGGGTACTGGCTCGTGCAAGCCGATCTCGCCACGATCGGCCAGGCCACGACTGCCGTGCTCTTGCTGCTGCAGGTGTTCGCCCCCATCGGTGAACTCATGTTCGTCATGGATGACGCTCAGGCGGCCGCGGCTTCTCTCGGCCGGATCGTTGGCGTGACCCTGGGTCGGTCCGCGGACGGCTCGTCGCCCGCGGACTCGCCGACGCCCGCAACGGGCGGCCCGATCGCGTCCGCACGAGGGGTCACGTTCTCGTACCACGACGCTCGGTCCGTGCTGCACGAGCTCGACCTGCACGTGTGCCCCGGGGAGAAGATCGCCCTCGTCGGCGCCTCGGGCGCAGGCAAGACCACCATCGCCGCACTCCTGGCCGGCATCCACGAGCCCGCCGCCGGCACGGTCGCCCGTCCGGCGCGGACCCTGCTGCTGTCGCAGGAGACGCACGTGTTCGACGGAACCCTCGCGGACAACCTGCGCCTCGCCCGCCCGGAGGCCGCAGACGCCGAGCTGGTCGATGCGCTCGCCCGCGTGCACGCGAGCGGGCTGCTGCGCTCTCTGCCGGACGGGCTCGCCACCCGAGTCGGGCACGGCGGACACCCGCTCACCGCCGCGCAGGCCCAACTGCTCGCGCTCGCACGGCTGCTGCTGGCTGAACCGGAGCTCGCCATCCTGGACGAAGCCACCGCAGAGGCCGGCAGCGCCGACGCCGGGCTGCTCGACCGCGCCGCCCAAGCGGCCATCGCCGGGCGCGCCGCACTGGTCGTCGCGCACCGTCTCTCCCAGGCCGCCGCGTGCGACCGCATCCTGGTCATCGACAGCGGCCGTGTGATCGAGCAAGGATCGCACGCGCAGCTCGTGGCCGCCGGCGGGGCGTACGCACGACTGTGGACGGCGTGGGACGCGGGGCGGGAACCCGGCTGATCCGCGGCACGGTGCACGCAGCGATCAGCGACGGAACCAGCGCTTGCGGGCGGGCTTCTCAGCGGGCTTCTGGGCAGCAGCTGGTGCGACATCGCTCGTGGCCGGGCCGGCGGCACTCGGGATCCCCGGATCTCACGATCCGCCGCGCAGGCCGCTTCTTGTGCACTGTGTCCGGGACAGCTTGCAGAAGCGCACGATTCCCGCGTGGACCGGGCCGGCAGGCCGCCTCATGACATCGTGCGGGAACGCGGTGGACGATGCCGGTCGCTCACGCCGGCGCGAGTTGGTGGACGAGCCGGCTGACACCTGCCTGGAACGCGGGGTCGGCGGCCGCGCCGCGCACCTGGGCGACGCGCAGCACGGTCTTGCGCCGCTTGAGGTCGGGCCCGACGAAGACTCCTTGCTCGATGTCGGGTGAGGTGGCCGACCAGATCACGGAGCGGGCCGAGTCGGATGCCGCGCGCGCGATCCGACTCGTCATGAGCCCAGC
>JASGDX010000169.1:0-3260 GCA_047606985.1 Leucobacter sp.
CGCCCCGCCGCCGGTCCTCTCGCCGCTCGCGCTGTCCGCCGCCGAGCTCCGGACGCCGGCTCCGCGATCCGGGTCGATGACGAGCAGGAACTGCCCGGTGCGCGTGGAGTGGGCGCCCTCCGGCTTGCCGCGGTGCGTCTCGAAGGTGAAGTCGCCGCCGGTGAGTCCCGAGGCCAGCAGCTCCACCATCATCGAGAGCATCGCGCCCTTGTGGCCGCCGAACGGCAGCAGTGCTCCGCCGTCGATGATGGCGCGGGGGTCGGTCGTCTCGCGGCCGACGGCGTCGACGCCCGTGCCCGGAGGCACCGGGCGGCCGGCCTGCGCCGCGAGCGTGAGATCGCCGAACGACATCGACGAGGTCGCGAAGTCGGCGACGAGCGGGCGAGCGCCCGCGACCGGCGTCGCGAAGGCGAAGGGGTTGGTGCTGAGCACGGCCTCGTGGGCGCCGGCCGGCGCGACCGTCGGGGCGCCCCCGGTGACCATGGTCAGCGCGAACCAGCCGGCGTCGGCGAAGGGCTCGAGGTCGGGCCAGAGGGCGCTGTGATGCTGGGAGTCGCGGATCGCGACGGCGGCGACGCCCTGCTCGGCGACGACCCGTTCGATCTCCGGACGGGCGCGCTCGAGTGCGAGCTGGGCGATGCCGCCGCGGGCGTCGACGCGGAGGTAGCCCGGTCCGACGCGCTCGACCCGCGGCTCGGCTCGGCCTTCGAGGTATCCGCTGCGCAGGGTCTCGACGTGCTGCGGGACGCGGAACACCCCGTGGCTCAGGGCCCCGTCGCGCTCGCAGCCGGCGTGGTTGCGGGCGAGGATCGCGGCCGCCTCGGGCGATGCTCCGGCGTCGACGAGCACGGTCTCGATCGCGTCGACGAGCCGCTCGAAGGGGACGCGATCGGGGGCGCTGGGAGCTTCTGCTTCGGCGAGGGGTTCCGGGCGTGCCGAGGTTGCGGAGGCCGCCGGGGCTTCGGATGCCGGGATCGCCGGTGCTGCGGGATCGGCGGGCGCGTCCGCCGACGAGGCCTCCTCCGCCGAGTGCGAGATCATGCGCCGCCCCTTCCCGAAACCGCGTGCGCGGTGCTCGGATCGATTCTAGGAGTGCCGGCCCGCCCCGCACCCCAGCGCAGGAGATTCACGTTCCGGGGGACGGTTTTGCGCGAGAACGTCCCCCGGAACGTGGATCTCCTGCGGAACCTCGCGCCGGAGCCGGTTAGGCACACGGTAGAGGTAGAGGTCGAGTCCGTGGCCGAACCTGGGGCTGGACCTGCCCGTGAGCTCCCCGGTCCCGGACTCGCCCGGTTCCCGAACCGGAACCGACCCGAGCCCGCGAATCCGGAGTCTTCGCTCCCGAACCGACAACACGCTCTCGCGCCCGGGCCCGATCCCGGCCGGGTCCGCGCCTCGGCTCCGACTGCCGGTCCGGAACCCGGAGCCCGCTTGCATCCCGACCCCGGCTCGGATCCCGATCCCGGGCATCGCACCGCGCCCCGGTGCGGTGACGCGAACCGTCGAGATCCCCGCGCACGGCGACTGTTCGAGTCGTCGCAGATGGGATCGGCGACGGGATCGGCGACCGGCTCGGCGACGGGATCGGCGGTGGGATCCGCAGCGGCGATCCGCGATCCCGAACCCGCAAAGCACTCGCGCAAGACCCGTTCGGATGCGACGATAGAGAGCGCGGCGCGCGCACGCGCCGCGACGATCAAGACAGGAAACTGATAAATCATGGCGAAGTATCGAGTTCAGAACCCCGCGACGGGCGAGATTGTCGAGACCTTCGAATCCGCGACCGACGAGCAGGTCGAGCAGCAGCTCGCGGCGGCCGACGCCGTCTACCGCGAGTGGCGCGAGCGCAGCGTGCAGGAGCGCGCAGCGGTGGTGAAGCGCGTGGCCGAGATCTTCGCGGAGCGCCGCGAGGAGCTGGCACGCATCATCGCGACCGAGATGGGCAAGTCGATCGCCGAGAGCCTCGACGAGGTCGACTTCGCGACCGCGATCATCGACTACTACGCGGTCTACGGGCCCGGTCTCATCACCGACTACGAGATCCCGAGCACGGTGCCCGGCAAGGCCGTCATCGAGCACCTGCCCGTGGGTGCGCTGCTCGGCGTGATGCCCTGGAACTTCCCCTACTACCAGGTGGCCCGCTTCGCGGCCCCGAACCTGGTGCTCGGCAACACCATCATGTTGAAGCACGCCGACATCTGCGCAAAGTCGAACCTCGTGATCCAGGAGATCATGGAGCAGGCCGGAGTGCCCGTCGGCGGCTACCAGGCGCTGTTCGTCTCGCATAATCAGATCGCGACCATGATCGCCGACCCGCGCGTGCAGGGCGTCTCGCTCACCGGATCCGAGCGCGCCGGCGCCATCATCGGCGCCCAGGCGGGCACCCACCTCAAGAAGTGCGTGCTCGAGCTCGGCGGCATCGATCCGATGGTGGTGCTCGACTCCGACGACGTCGCCGCGGTCGCGAAGGCCGCCTGGGACTTCCGCACCTACAACGCCGGCCAGGTCTGCAACTCCAACAAGCGCCTCATCGTGATGGACGACATCTACGACGAGTTCGTGGCCGAGCTGGTGAAGCTCGCCGAGGGCCTCGAGCCCGGCGACCAGCTCGCGCTCGAGGACGGGCAGTACGTGCCGCTCTCCACCCGCGCCGCGGCCGAGACGGTGCACGCGCAGGTGCAGCAGGCCGTCGCCGAGGGTGCCCGGCTGCTCGCCGGCGGCGTGCTGTCGGAGGGGCCGGGGGCGCACTACTCGCCCGCCGTGCTCGTCGACGTGCCCCGTGACTCCAAGTCGTACCGCGAGGAGATCTTCGGCCCCGTCGCCACCGTCTACAGGGTGCACAGCGACGAGGAGGCGCTCGAGCTCGCCAACGACTGCGCGCTGGGCCTCGGCGGCTCGGTGTTCTCGACCGACGAGGCGCGCGCCGCCCGTGTCGCCTCGAAGCTCGAGGTGGGCATGGCGCACGTCAACACGATCGCGGCCGAGGCGGCCGAGCTGCCCTTCGGCGGCGTGAAGCGCTCGGGCTTCGGCCGCGAGATGGGCCCGGTCGGCATCGGCGAGTTCGCCAACAAGCGCCTGTACTTCGTCGCGAAGTAGGGGGTCGGGCGAACCGCCGCCGGTTGAGTCTGTTGAAACCGTGGCCCCCTGATTTCGGTGCTGTTCCCGGGGGACGGCTGAGGCCGGGGCGGCTCGATCCGTGAGCGCGGCTCGAGCGCTGCGGGATCAGCGCTCAAGGGTGCGGGATCGGCGCGCGCCGATCC
>JASGDX010000170.1:0-7751 GCA_047606985.1 Leucobacter sp.
ATCGCCCGGGCCCGGGTCTCGTCATCGTACTTCCGTGGTGCTGGCATGAATCTATCCTCCGTGTTAGATCATGCCCTCCGGGAACCCCAGGCCGATTCACTACGTCTGCACAGGTCGAGCCCGCAAGACCACCAACTGCAACCGCAAGGCTGTTCCCGTTGGTGTCGCCGAAGACCTCGTGACCGCCTGCTACCAGCGGATCGGGATCAGCGAGGAGACCTACAACGATCTCGCCGCCCAGGTCGACGCGGCGTTCGAGGAGCGCCTCGCGTCCCAGTCCCAAGAACTCGCCGAGCTCACCACGAACCGGCAGCGGCTCCAAGACGAGTCCGACAAGCTCCTCGCCGCGCACTTCGCCGACGCCATCGACCTCGAGACCCTCAAACGCCACCAAGACCGCATCCGCACCGGCCTCGCCGAGATCGACCGCAAACTCGACGGCGAACACGAGGAGCACTCGGCGTACCGCAAGCACCTCGCCACAGCGATGCGCCTGCTCACCCGCTGCGCTCAGACATACCGGCAGTCCGACGACAACGGCAAGCGCCTCGCCAACCAGGCGTTCTTCGAGCGCATCTACATCGGCGAAGAGGACGAACAGCCCGACGCGGTACTCGCCGAACCGTTCGCCGCTCTCGCACCAACGGATATTTCGCATGTCGCCGGTTCTACTAAGGCGACCAGGGTGGATCCTGGGAGAATCGAACTCCCGACATCCTGCTTGCAAAGCAGGCGCTCTACCAACTGAGCTAAGGACCCGAGTGGGAATCAGCGAGATTCTCCGCTCAGCGTCTCCGATCTCACGGACCGGAACCACTCGGACTACTATACCGGCGAGGAATCGCGGGTGCAAAAAGCATCCGAGCCCCCGAACGGGGCGCGGATCCGCGATCGCAGCCCTCCCGAACAACGCACCGCACCGCACCCGGCATCGCATCGTACTCCCCACCCGCCGACAAGCCCGAGCCCAAGTGCAAGTACGAGAACACGACCCACAACTCCACCACCTCGAAGGAGCTCCCATGCACCGCGACGATCTGCACGCGCTCGCCCGGGCTCGCGCCGCAGAGCTGCCCGGAGCCGGCGCGGAACACCCCTTCGGTCCCGAGTGGGAGGTGTACAAGGTGCGGGGCCGCATGTTCATGGCGCTGCACGAGCGCGGCGGCGATCCCGCGATCAACCTCAAGGCCCGGCCCGCCGATGGCGAGGTGCTGCGATCCGCCTATCCCGAGATCGCCCCCGGCTACCACATGAACAAGCGGCACTGGATCACGGTGGCGCCGGGCGAGGCGCTCGACGAGGGCATGCTCCGCGACCTCATCACGGAGTCGTACCTGCTCGTGCTCGAGAAGCTGCCCCGCGCGCTGCGACCGGTCGACCCCGAGACCTTCGGTCAGGGCGCAGGAGGAGGCTCCGCGGAGCGGGGCGCGGACGGAGGCGCTGGAGGAGACGCGAGCGGCGGCACGGACGGCACGGAACCGGGCGGCGGCGCCGATGCCGATTGCGGGATCCGCTGATCGTCGAAGTGCGCGTAGGTGAGCCGGCGCAGCAGCACTTCGGCGGGACCCCGAGCGCTGCGGCGCTCGAGCAGCACGGCCATCAGCAGTGAGAGCAGCCAAGCGCCCACCGCGATCCCGAACGCCGCCGCCGTGCCGATGCGCGCGCCGATGCCCAGCCCCCATGCCGCGAGCAGCGGGGCGAGGATCACCGACTGCAGCAGATAGCTGCTCAGCGAGCGCTTGCCCACCGCCGCCACCGATCGCGCCACCGCACCGGGGTCTCCTCGCAAACGCAGAACGATCAGTCCGAAGAGCGCCGCGTAGCCGATCCCGCCGGCGGCTCCCCCGAGCTGTCCGAAGAGCATCCACCCCCAGAGCAGCGGTCCGGCGACCGGCAGCACGCCGAGGTAGCCCAGCGCGGTCGGCACCGCGGTCAGGGTGCCGATCAGGATCCCCCATCCCGCGACCGGACCGAGGCCGAAGCGGGCGATCCCGCCCTCCAGCCAGCGATGACGACCGGCGATCCAGCCCAGCAACACGCAGACCGGCACGAGCAGCGACAGCACCGTCGCCGGCGTCGAGATCAGCCACGTGCCCGCGCGCAGCAGCAGGGCCTGGCCGTACGATGCGACGCCGTTGAGCACGTCGGCGCTGCTGCCCGGCCCGTCTCCCGCGAGCCCCTCCACCGCGAACCCCTCGGCCCCGAGCGTTTCCGCCCCGCCCATCTCCAGCAGCGCGGCGAGCAGCGCCATGACCCCCAGCATCATCGCCGCGCCGAACGCGAACACGCCGAGCATGATCCAGGCCGCGATCCTCAGCGCTCGATCCGGCCGCCAGAAGAGCGCCGCCGTGAGCGCCAGACCCGTGAGGCCGTATGCTCCGAGGATGTCGCCGGAGAACAACAGCGCGGCATGGACGAAGCCGAAGACGAGCAGCCACAGGTGACGCCTGAGGAGCATGGCCGCGGTCGCGCACTGCGGCACGCCGCGCAGCTCGCGGGATCTCGCGAACTGCACCATGCCGTACCCGAAGAGGAAGGCGAACATCGGGTAGACCCGCGCGTCGACGAAGAGGATGGTGAGCACGGAGAGCGCACGATCGAGCGGGCTGCCGTCCGTCGGATGCGCGGTGTACAGCGGCGTCTGGTGCCCCCACAGATAGAGCGACACGTTGGCGATCGCGATCAGCAGCAGCATCCAGCCGCGCGCGAGATCCGGCGCCAGCGCGCGCTGCACGGGCGACGGGCGCGGCCGGATCGTGTCTGTCGCGCTCATCGTCTCCCCTCTCACCCGAAACGGCTGCGAACGCGCCACTCGAACGCATCGAACGAGTCGCGCCGAGAATCCGGCGGCTGCGACAAGACGCCGCTGGGCCGGATCGACGACGTTCAGAACACCCTACCGGCTCGCCGCCGGAGCGTCATGGATGCCTGTTCGTGCGGATCCCACTCGGGGTATGCCCCCCGTGAGCACGGATCGAGAAGAAGCCGAGGGCGCGGGAACGGGCGAAATGCGGGGGAATCCGACAGCCGCATTTCCAGTGCGCGATAATGAAGATATGTCCGGTGGGAATGCGGGGGATCAGCTGAGCCCGAACCTTCCCGCAGAGTCTCCCCGCGCATTCGCGGGATGGACCCCCTCCCGAATCGAAAGCCGCCCATGCTGAGACCGCACGACGATTCCGGTGTCACCACCGGCACCCCGACGAATGCGTTCGCCCGCGGCGGAATGCGCGTCCCCGTACGGTCGCGTCTGCTCGCCCGACTCGACGACGACACGACGCCCCTCGCGGGAGCGCAGCGACTCACGGTGCTCTGCGCCCCGAACGGCTACGGCAAGACGGCGATCGTTTCCGCCTGGTTGGGCGCCGACACCGGAGGCGATCCGGACCGCAGCGTCCGCTGGGTGCGCGCCGCGCGCTCCGATCCCGACGCGATCTGGCACTCGCTCTCACAGGAGCTGGCGCCCCTCTCCGAGAGCGCGGCGGCGGCGGGCGACCACCCCATGCGCGCGACGATGCGGATCGCGGCGGGGATCGCATCGCCGGTCACGCTGGTCATCGATGACTACCATCATGCGACCAGCCGGGAGAACGACGACGCCATCGTCGAGCTGTCGACCGCGTCCCCGTATCTGAGGTGCGTCGTGATCGGCCGGCGGGTGACCATGCTCGACAGCCCGCTGGTCAGTGCGAAGATCCGCGTGATGCGCCTCGGACCCGCGGATCTCGCCCTCACCGCCGCCGAGACGCGGCAGGTGGCGGCATCGCTCGGCGTTCCTCCGAGCGATCGTCTCACCGCCGCCTTCGAGCAGGCGGACGGCTGGCCCCTCGCCATCGGTGCCGCGCTGGATCTCGGCTCCGATGAGCTGTACCTCGACACTCCCGGGGGCCGCTCCTGGGCCGGTTCGTCCACGGGCCCGGCCTTCGATCCCGTCGCCAACCTCACCGCCTTCGCACTGGACTCGCTCGAGCTCCTCGACGCCGACGCGCGCCGGGTGATCCTCGCCGCCGCGCAGCTCGACGCGATCGGCCTCGGTCAGATCGCGCGCATGCTCGATGTCGAGCCCGACGTCGCGCTCGCAACCGCGCAACGGCTCATCGAACTCGGCCTGCTCGTGCGGATCTCGGGATCGCGGGGCACCGAGTTCGGCTGCCATCGATCCGTGCGGGCGTCGCTGCACGGCTTCGCGGCGGAGAGCATGAGCGCCGCCGAGCGCACGGAGCTGTATCTGCATCGCGCAGCGGAGATCGAGGAGTCCTCGCCCTTCTCCGCCTTCCGGCTGTACTGCGACGCGGGTCGCTACGATGCCGCGGAGTTGCTGCTCGCACGCCACTTCGCGGTGATCGCCGACGATCCCGGCGCGAGAACCCGGCTGCTGCGCGCAGTGCCCGAAGAGGCGCTGCTCGCGCACCCGACCATCACCTTCGCCCTGATCTTCCTCGAGCTGCCGCAGCCCGATGTGTCACCGGAGCGGATCATTCACCTGGTGAGGCTCTGGGCACGAGGGCTGGAGGCCCGACTGCCGCAGGGCATCGCGACCCCGCCCGGGCCCCTGCACTTCCCACTGCTCTGCCAGGCGATGGCGGTCGCGAGGCTGCTGGAAGGCCCCGACGAGTCCCTGGCGATCCTGCGGCACATCGAGGGCATGCTCACCCCGACCCAGATCGAGGACGACCCGACAGCCGCGCCAGAGCACGCGCCCGTCGCAGGCGCGCCCGCCTTCAGCGGCTTCCTGCCCGCCTACTTCCATTTCGGCGCCACCACCGCGATCATGGCCGGCGACCTGGACTGCGCGCGACGCAATCTGCATCGGCTGAGGCGTCGCTCCGAGCGCATGATCGCCGGCGGGGACGTCGACTCCGGCGGATCGGGCCGAACTCTCACGGACTCCGGCAACCGCTGGCTGCTCGTGGCACTCGGCGGACTGGCATTCGCCGAGCTGCTCGAGGGCGACATGCGCAGCTGCGCCGACGCGCTCGGGAAGATGGACGAGCTCATCGAGCGCACCGGCGCGGTCGCTCCGAGCATCTCCTGGGCCGGAGCCGAGATCGCCCGCGCGCATCTGTCGTACGAGCTGGGCGACGACGCCTTGCTCCAGCGCGCGAACGCCAGACTCGGCCCCCTCGGCCCCCACCTGGAGTACTGGCCGCTGCTGATCGTCGCACAGGCCGAGTCGCTGCGCCGCGTACGCTCCACCTGCTCTGCGCTGGCGCACCTGAAGGCGGGTGTCCTCGAGATTCCCGAGATCCCGAGGTCGAGCAACAGCTGGTCGGAGTACCTGCTCGGATACGAGATCATGCTCCGCACCTCGCTCGGTGACCTGTCCGCATCCGCCGAGCTGCTGGCGTCCGCCACTTCCACCGCTCCCCTCGAAAGCGCGCGGATCCGGCTCGAACGGGCGCGCTTCGCACTCTTCTCGGGCGATGACGTCGAGGCGCTGCTCGCCGCGCAGCGCGTGGGTATTCCCGGCACGACGAAGCGACAGCAGGTCGATCGCCTCCTCGTCGCAGCGGTCGCCGCGTGGAGCTGCAACCGGCGCGAAGACGCATTCTCCCTGCTGCGCGAGGGATCGGAGCTGCTCGAGCGGTACCTTCTCCGTTCGACGTTGCAGAACGTCCCCCACCGGCTGCTGCGAGAGCTCGCCATCGCCGCGCGGGAGGCCGGCGTGTGCGACATCGTCGAACTGGTCGACGAGGTACCCGAACCGGCGCGAGCCAAGCGCTATGAGCGCCTCACCGACATGGAGCTGCGCACCCTGCGGGCGATCGCGCACCACCGCAGTGCGAACAAGGCGGCCGCCGAACTGTTCGTCACCACGGGAACGGTGAAGAAGCACCTCGCCTCGGTCTACCGCAAGCTCTCGGCGAACGGACGCGACGAGGCCATCCTGCAGGCGGGCCGCATGGGGATCCTCGGATAGACCGACGGGTACCTTCTGCCTGCGAAGGCGGCTTCTGCCTGCGAAGGCAGCTTCGCGACCGGCAGGCGTATGCCCGGAGTGGGCGCGCCTGTCGGTTTCGCGCGCCCCGTCTCTGGATGATCGTCAGGTGAGCACGCTGCGAGGTCCGGGCCGCAAGGACCGGGGCGCATCGGCGCAAGAACACCGAAGGGCGGTCGATTTCTCGACCGCCCTTCGGTGTTCTCGGTGGGGCTACCAGGACTTGAACCTGGGACCTCTTCATTATCAGTGAAGCGCTCTAACCGCCTGAGCTATAGCCCCGTGACCAAGCAATAACTTTATCCGAACCGAGCCGGAAAACGAAATCGAACTTGGAGACCGGGCGCGTTGCCGCGATCCCGCATTGCGGGATCCGGGTCAGTTGCTCGTGAAACCGAGCTGGAACCCGCCCAGCACGCGCACGAGCAGGTTGTAGATGAGCGAGGCCACTGCGCCCAGCGCGGTGCCGACGATGGTGTTCAGGATCCCGACCACCACCGCGAAACCCATCACCTGCGGGAAGCCGATGATCTTCATCAGACTGTTGTCCTCGCCGACGATGTCCATGAACAGCGCGTCGACCTGGCTGAAGACGCCGGTCTGGGTGAGCACGGTGTAGATGAGCAGCGTCGAGACGACGCTCACGATCGCGAGGCAGATCGACACCAGGAAGGAGAACTTCACGGACGACCAGAAGTCGATGTACACGAGCTTCAGGCGAACCTGCTTGGCCGGTGCTTTCTTCCGGGTCTTCTTTGCCAGCTTGTCGGCGACAGTGTTACTCATTCACGTCTTCCTTGTTGTCTGCGGGATCGGCGCCCTGGGCTTCGGACTCTTCGTCGTCGAGCCCGCGCTCCGAATTTCGCGCGATGCCAATGATACGGTCCCGCTCTGGGAATCGTGCGAAGACGACGCCCATGGTGTTGCGCCCCTTCGCCGGCACCTCGGCCACGTTCGATCGCACCACCTTGCCGCTCGCGAGCACGGCGAGCACCTCATCGCCCTCCTCGACGATGAGCGCACCCACCAGGTCGCCGCGGTTCTCGTCCAGCTTCGCCACCTTGATGCCGTAGCCGCCGCGGTTCTGCACCCGGTACTCGTCGACGGCGGTGCGCTTGGCGTAGCCGCCCTCGGTGACCACGAAGACGTAGCCGTCGCCGCCCTCGTCCCCCGAGGAGGCGATGCGCGACGCGGAGAGCAGGGCGTCCCCGTCGCGGAAGTTCATGCCGCGCACGCCGCTCGTCGAGCGCCCCATGGGTCGAAGTGCCTGATCAGAGGCGGTGAATCGCACCGACATGCCGTGCCGGGAGACGAGCAGCACGTCGTCCTCGGCCTCGGAGATGAGCGCCGAGACCAGCTCGTCGCCCTCGCGCAGCTTGATGGCGATGATGCCGCCCGTGCGGTTCGTGTCGTACTCCTCGAGCGCGGTCTTCTTGACGAGGCCGTCGCGGGTGGCGAGCACCAGGTAGCCGGCCGCACCGAAGTCGCGCACGTCGAGGATCTGGGTGACCGCCTCGTCGGGGGCGAGCGCCAGGAGGTTCGCCAGGTGCTGGCCCTTCGAATCGCGGCCGCCCTCCGGCACCTCGTAGGTCTTGGCGCGGTAGACGCGACCGGTGTTCGTGAAGAACAGCAGCCAGTGGTGCGTGGTGGTGACGAAGAAGTGCTCGACGATGTCGTCGGCCCGCAGCTGGGCGCCCTTGACGCCCTTGCCGCCGCGGTGCTGCGAGCGGTAGTTGTCGATGCGGGTGCGCTTGACGTAGCCGCCGCGCGTGATGGTGACGACCATCTCCTCCTCGGGAATGAGGTCTTCCAT
>JASGDX010000171.1:0-6625 GCA_047606985.1 Leucobacter sp.
ACGTAGAGCTGCACCCGCTCCGTGCCGATTCGGTAGACCCGCCGCAGCACCGACCGCACGAACCCGGGGCCGTCGGTGAGGACGGCGATGTGATGGTGCAGGCGTTTGAGGGGTACGCCATGACCGAGGTGCGCGATCGACGCGCCGCCGATGCCGAAGCGGTTGACGTCGTTGTAGCCGTGGCTGATGACGATGTGGCGGGCGGTGAGCGTCGCCCAGAATCCGGCCCAACTCTGCCTCAGTGCCGGGGTGAACCCCTCTGCTGCTGCCGTCGCGGCCTCCGCCTCATCGCCGACGATCCAGAAGATCCGCGCCGCGGGATCACTCGCACGCAACTCCCTGGCAACGGCGAGCGGACCCTCCCCGACGCCGATCCAGCTGCCGAACGCCCACTGCCCCGCCCTGCGCGGAACGAAGAATCCGCAGACGAACGAGAGCGCGTACCCGAACAGCGAGAGCATCTTCCTGAACCCGCTCGCGGCCGAAGTCGATTTGCCGGTACTCATCGGATCCACCTTAGGCCATCGCGCAGGAGAACGCCGCGGGCGGGCGTCCAGGGGAAGGAGGACGACTCCGCTCGCGGCGTTCTCGGATCCTGGGGAGCGGGGAACCTCCTCAGGAGTCTTCGATCACCACTCGAGCTGACCGAGGGTGGCCTCGGTCTGCGCGGCCTTGCCGTTCCGCGTGTAATCGATGGTGATGGTGCTGCCGCCGGCGTGCATGCGGATCAGCGCGGACACCGAAGTGCCGTCGACCGCAGGGACCCCGTCGACCGCGGTGATCACGTCGCCCGCCTTCAGGCCGGCCTCCTCCGCGGCGCCGCCGTTGCTCAGCTCGACGAGCAGGCCGCCCGCGTGGTTCGCGTCCTCGTCGGTGTCCTGCGTCGAGTCGGCGACCGACGCGCCGAGCAGGCCGTGCGAGGGCTGGTTCCCCTCGATGAGCTCGTCCGCGACGCGGGTGGCGAGGTTGGAGGGGATGGCGAAGCCGAGGCCGTCGCTGCCCGCGGTGCCGCTGGAGCTGGTGGCGGAGGCGATCGCGACGTTGATGCCGATCAGCTCGCCCTTGCCGTTGAGGAGGGCGCCGCCGGAATTGCCCGGGTTGATGGAGGCATCGGTCTGGATCACCGGCAGGGTCACGGTGCCGCCCGAGGACTGCTGCTGCTGTTGCTGCTGCTCGTCCTGCTGACCGTCCTGGTCGGGGAGGCCGAAGCGGAAGTCCCAGGGGAAGCCGTAGCCGTTGTCCTGATCGCCGTCGCCCTGGTCTCCCTGCTGCCCCTGGTCGCCCTGCTGGCCATCGTCCTGCTGTCCATCGTCCTGACCCGAGGTGTCGTCCGGGATCAGCGGGCTGCCAACCGAGATGCCCCGGTTGAGCGCGCTCACGACGCCACTCGTGACCGTGTTCGCGAGGTCCAACGGGGCGCCGATGGCGACCGTGAGGTCTCCCACGTCGAGCTTGTCGGAGTCGGCGACCTGGATCGCCGGGAGTCCGCTGGCATCGACCTTGACGACCGCGAGATCGGCGTAGGGATCGACGCCCACCACGTCGCCGTCGAGGATGCGACCGTCGCTGAGCTTGACCCTGATCTGCGCACCGCTCGTCGCAGCGCCGTCGAGGGTGACCACGTGCGCGTTGGTGATGATGTACCCGTCCTCGCGGTAGATCACGCCGGAGCCGGATCCGGCGGCGCTCGCGCTCGATACCTCGAGCGTCACCACGCTCGGAGTGGCGACCGCCGCGACGCCCGAGATCGCGGTAGCGGTCTCGGCGTTGTTCAGCGTGATCGAGCCGGATCCCGTACTGCCGCCCTGCGCGACCGACTGATGGGCCGAGTTCGAGGCCACGACCGCCGCGACGCCGCCGCCCACGCCGCCGCCGAGTAGCGCGCCGATCGCGAGCCCCGCGAGCAGTGCGCCGGTGCGGCTCTTCGGCTGAGCCTGGTTGGCGGGGGCGGCCTGGGTCTGCTGCGCCTGATGCGGATGGAACTGAGCGGCCGGCTCCGGGGCGCCGAAGGCCTGCTGCTGCGCGTAGGCCGGAGCCTGGCCGACGAAGGCGGGGGCCCCTGGCTCGGGGGCGGGCATCTGCTGCCCGTACGCGGGAGCCTGCTGCTGATAGGCGGAGGCCTGCTGCTCGTACGAGGGCAGCGGGGCGGTCGGCTGCGCCGCAGTCTGATGCGCGGCGGCGGAGCCCGCGGCGAGGGTGCCGTCATCCAGCGGCATCGTCGGCTGGGTCTGCTGCTGGAGCGGCTGGTCCGCAACGGCGCGGCCTGCCTGGGCTCCGGGCTGAGCTCCGGGGAGGACGCCGGGGGCGAACGCCGAACGGTCGGCGCCGGCCCCCGGCCCAGCGGGTGTCTCGGAGGGGCGCTGCGGGTCCTGCTGATCGTGCTCGGGGGTGTTGGTCATCGGAGACTCCCTTCGTATACGAACACATTGGCCTGCGAAACTATGAATTACGTTTGCGAGCACTGCATACGATCTGCAGACGCGGAAACCCGCGACGCCCTCCGCGCACTATTCGGCGCGCTCCGCGATGTCCCCGCAGTCCCGGATCCGGCTCGCGCCGCTCCTTCTGCGGAGCGCGATCGCCCAAGCAGCCGTCCCCAGTATGAGCATGGCCACGCCTCCGATCAGCACCGGCATCGCCTGAGCCCCGCCGGTGGTCGCGAGACGACGCCCGGGCGGGTTCGAGGGATGACGGCGAACCACCTCGAGATTCTCGCTCGACGCGCCGCAGCCGCCTTCGTGCACCAGGTGCTCCGTGCCGTTCTCGATCAGCACCAGCCGCTCGACGTAGCCGCCGAGACCCGCATGCTCCTCACCGACGCGCACCCGCCGCGACTCGTACCGCCCGGGCCCGTCGACGACGACGCCCTCGGCGTCCCGGAGCGCCGCGATCTCGGATTCAGGCTCGCAGCTCATCTCTCCGGATGCCGGCCGCCCGTACGCCGTGAAGGTCACTCTGAACTCGATGTCGTCGCGACCCGAGATCGGCCCGCTCACGATCGCGGTGTCGTACATCTCGTCCCCGACCGCCACCGTTCCCGCGGATTCCGTGCGCACCTCCGGATACTGCACCGTCGTGGTCTCGTCCGGCATGCCGCAGCGCCCGCGATGCAACTCGACGGGTTCGGCGGCTCCCCGGTCGTTCCCGGCCGACCGATCGCGGCGGAGCAGCGTCTCCACCCACCAGATCGTCTCCCCGTACTCCGGCAGCGCCGTGACCCCGGGCGACACGACCTCGCCTGGCTCGGAGAAACCGACCGGATCCATCGAGAACAGGTGGTTCTCCTCCGTGCACTCCGCCTCCTCGGTGCCCGTGAGCCGCGGATCGCCCCGGTACCCCTCGAACACCACCTCGTACTCCACACCCTCGAGATCGCTCAGCTCACCCGATACGGTCGCCGTGTCGTGCACGAGATCGCCGACGGCGGCTGAGCCGAGCGCCCGCGTCACCACCTCGGGCACGCTCACGCGGGTGGTCTCGTTGTCGAGGCCGCACTCCCCGGTGTGCACGAGGATGCGCTCTTCCCCCTGCAGCAGCCACAGCCGCTCGACCCACCAGACCGCACCCGCCCAGTCCGGCGAGGTCGCCACGTCTTCCGAGCGCACCTCTCCCGGGCCCTCGACGGCGACCGCACCCGTCTCGAAGAGCAGGTTCTCCGCTGCGCACACCGCGCGCTGCGGAGACGAGCCGTCTGGGCTGCTCTCGGTCTCTCCGGCGTCGACCGGCTCGTACGCCTCCCGATACCCTCGGAAATCGACCTCCCAGCGCACCCCGTCCCGGGACACGGCGCCCTTCGACACCAGTGCGACGTCGGAGATCGGATCCCCCGCGACCGCCCGAGGCTGCGCGCTGGTCTCCACCGTCGGCCGGATGATGCGGGTGGTCTCGTTCTCGAGGCCGCATTCGCCCCGATGCACCGCGCGGAGACCGTCGCCGGTGTCCACGAGCAGCGTCTCCACCCACCAGATCACGGTGCCGTGCTCCCATCGGGCGGAGAAGCCCGGCGAGCGCACCTGACCGACGCCGGTGACGCCGATGTCCGCTGACCGGAACACGATGTTGCCGGCGTCGCAGACCGGTTCGGCTTGCGCATCGAACGGTTCCGGAGCGCGGTAGGCCTCGAACCGCAGCGCATACCTCCCGCCGGCAGAGAGGGTACCGGAGATCGTGGCGACGTCGTACAGCTCGTCGCCGATCACGGCCTCGCCGATCGCCTGCGTCTCCACGCCCGGCTGTCCGATGCGCGTCGTCTCGTTCGCGATCCCGCACTTCCCCTCGTGCACCGTCTTGCCGCGGGAGACGACGCGCTCCACCCAGTGCACGGTCCCTGCGGAGCGCACGGTCACCGGCTTCGTCGTGAATCGGCCGACCCCGGGCACCGGAATCCCCTGCTCCCGATAGACCGGCTGGGCCGTGCAGAGATCGGAACCGGTCATCCCCTCGATCTCCTCGGCGCTCCACCGCACGGGGTCGCGGCGCTCCTCGATCACGGGATCCCGCCCGATGAGGTGCACGGGCGCTCCATCGGCCCCGATCACGGGCTCGCCGTCCTCGCCGAGCCGCTGCACGGGATAGGGCGTGCCGTCGGCACTCAGCCCACTCGTCGGGTTGCCATCCCGATCCGACACCGGGATCTTCGCCCCCGACGCGTCGAGCAGCGCGCTGCCGTCGGAGGCCGCCCACCACTCCTGCCAGAGCGCCTCGCCGGTGGCGGGATCCTCGGCCTGCGCATCGTACGGCTCCCCCAGCACCGGCTGCCAGGATCCGTCATATTTCGGCGCTCCGGCCTCCGGCAGCAGGTACGCGGTGAACTCGGCCGTGGCTTCGGGCCACATCTCCAGTTCCTTGTCCTTCGGCGAGGTCACGATCAGCGTGTCCGTCATCGTTCCGCCCAGCTCGGCTGACGGCTGGGCGAGCGAGGAGGCGGTGGGCGCCGCCCACTCGCGAACGTCCTTCACCACGCGTGCGAAGGCGCCGGTCAGATCCGTGGCCGTCGAACTCCCGACGGCCACCGCCAGGCGCTGAGCGACGCCGCCCGACGAGACTGCGGTGTCGAAGACCTCGAGCTCCGGCTTCCATCCGCGCACGCCCTTCGAGATCCAGGATCCCTCCACTGAGAGCTCCTTGGCGCCGGCCGTCAGGTCGATGTATCTGGCCGAGGCCTCAGCCGGATCCACCGCGATCTTCGAGGCGCCGTTGCGCACGAACAGACCGCCGCGAGCGGTGAGCGAGGTCGTTCCCTTCGGATAGGCGAGGCGATAGCGGCGCGGCTTGCCGTTCGGATCGTCCTCCAGGCTCAGCGCTCCGGTGACGGCCTTCGGAGCGACCGGTGCCTTCGCCCCCTGCTTCGCGTCTGCGAAGAGCCGGTTCGAAGCGGCGATCAGCTCCCGGCCGAGCGCGGATCCCTTCAGCGTCGCGATCTTCCGGTTCAGGTGGGCGTTGCCTCCGCCGAAGTTCTCCCGGATGCGCCAGATCGTCAGCTGCACAGCGGCGGACGTCCATGCGTCTCCCGTCTGGCCGTACCGATCGATGAGGTAGTTCATACGCCGCATGCCCTCGACGTCTCCCCACGACGAGAAGCGGCCCGCCCTCCCCGGGAGCTCTCTCACGATGCTCCCGGCATCGGAGTATCCGGACGGTTCGTCCATGGAGACCTCGATGCAATACGCGCGCTTGCCGTTCGGCAGGACGAAGTTGGAGATGGTGAGGCCCCCGGGAAAACTCACGCTTTCGCCTCGCGGGACGGCCTCCGCGCTCGGCGCCGCTGCAGTCGCGAGCGCACCGCCGACGAGCAGGCCGACGAGCGCTGCGCCGATCGCCCTCCGCGCGACTCTTCGGAGCCCCGCCCCGAGACGGCCCCCTTCCCTGCGAAGCATGCTCCGGAAGCGTTCCGGATCGGATCTGGTCATATCGCGTCCTCCTGGTGCGAATCGATGGCTGGCGCCGCGCATCGGCACCCGCCATCGATGGTGCGGCCTCGCGCGAACCGCGGAGGATCGCTGTCCACAGGCCCGCGCAGCCGCTCGATTCGCATCGGAGAAGAACCCGTGCTATAGTGAATTCTTGTGCCGCGGGGTGGAGCAGTTCGGTAGCTCGCCGGGCTCATAACCCGGAGGTCGTAGGTTCAAATCCTGCCCCCGCAACCACATGGAGAGGCCCTCGAAAGAGGGCCTCTCCTCTTTTTTTCCGTCGTCCTATCAGGGATTATCGGCCTATAGGCCGGGTTATCCCGGATCCGCTGGTCAGTTTCAGGGGTAACTCCTGAGTCGAACCCCTGAAACTGACCAGCGGATGATGGTCGGAGTCGGAGCTGGGGCCGGAGGCGAGGCGTGAGCGGGCCGGGGCGTGAGCGGGCCGGGGCGTGAGCGGGGCGGGGCGTGGACGGGGCGGGGACGGGCCGCCACGGGCCCCGGCCCTCCGCTCAGCACTGCCTCGCCGCGAACGGCGCCGCCGCTTTTCTCTGCGCACTGGTCGTTCGCGCCCAGTTGTGAGCGAAACCCGGTTCCACGTGTTGCGCCGGCACGGCGGCGGCCAGGCTCCGCCATCGGAGCCTGGCCGCCGTGCAGTCGGGAGGGTACGCCCTACTGGTCGTCGAGCGCCAGCGCGGTCTCGAGCGCCTTGCGCA
>JASGDX010000172.1:0-3190 GCA_047606985.1 Leucobacter sp.
CGCACCTCGAACCACGAGGGATCGCGGGGCGAGGGCATCGTGCTCGCGGCCCGTGCCGGGGCGCTCGTCGCCGACCTCGAGTTCGTGCAGTTCCACCCGACGGTGCTCGCCGGCTCGGGCGCGCTGATCTCGGAGGCCGTGCGCGGCGCAGGCGCCGTGCTGCGCGACGGCTCGGGATCCCGCTTCATGGTGGGGCGGCACCCGCTCGCGGAGCTCGCTCCTCGTGACGTGGTCTCGCGCGAGTGCCAGCGGGCGATGCGGGAGCGCGGCGAGGACGAGGTGTGGCTGGACGCCACCGGGATCGAGCGCGACGGCGGCGCGGGATCCCTCGCCCGCCGTTTCCCCGGCATCGACGCGGCGGTGCGGGCGCGGGGCTTCGACTGGGCCCGCGAGCCGGTCCCGGTCTCGCCGGCCGCCCACTACACGATGGGCGGCGTGGCCAGCGACCTCGACGGTCGCACGACCGTGCCCGGGCTCTTCGTCGCGGGCGAGATCGCTTCGACCGGCGTGCACGGTGCCAACCGGCTCGCCTCGAACTCGCTGCTGGAGGGCCTCGTGTTCGGCGAGCGGGCGGGGATCGCCGCGGTCGCGTTCGCCGGTTCCGGCTCTGGCATCGGCCCCGGCGCCGTCGGCTGGGAGCTGCGGGGCGAGGGCATGCGCGCGCTCGCGGCCTCGGCCGAGCCGAGTGCGGTGGGCGATCGCGAACAGCGGGAACCGGCCGATGGCGCTCTCGAGGCCTCGGCTCTCGACGGGCTTCCCGCACCGCATCCGGGCGGTGAGCTCGAGGCGGGGGCGGTGCTCGTGGAGATGATCCGCACGGCTGCCGCAGCCCGCACCGAGTCCCGGGGCGCGCATCAGAGACCCGACCATCGCGAGGCGGATCCGTCCCAGGCGCATCGACGGGCCTTCGTATTCTCCTTCCCTTCGTCGCACGAGGCGGAGGACGCGGCGGCGACCCTCGCGCCGATCGTCCCGGCCCTCGATCCCGACTTCGTCCCCGATACCGATCCCGACGAACCGATCGGACTTACCGAACCGACCGAGTCGACCGAGTCGACCGCGCCGGTCGCGCTGCAGAGGAGCCTCGCACCATGCTGACACGCCAGATCATCGCCTCGGTTGTGCGTTCCGCGCTCTCCGAAGACGCCCCCTGGGGCGACCTCACGGTCGAACTCGCCATCCCCGCAGACGCCCGAGTCGACACCCTGCTCACCGCGCGCGAGCCGGGGGTGTTCGCGGGCGGCCCGCTCGTCGTGGAGACGTTTCGCCAGACCGATCCGGGCATCGAGGTGACCGAGCTCGTGCCCGATGGTTCCGCTTTCGCCGCGGGAGACGTGCTCGCCCGCATCTCGGGCCCGGCCAGGGGCGTGCTCACGGGCGAGCGGGTCGCGCTCAACCTCTGCCAGCGGACGAGCGGCATCGCCGCGCTCACCGCGCGCTTCGTCGCCGCCGTCGCCCACACCGGCGCGCGTATCGCCGATACTCGCAAGACCACCCCGGGTCTGCGCGCTCTCGAGAAGCACGCGGTGCGGGCGGGCGGGGGGTCGAACCACCGCTTCGGCCTCTCCGACGCGATCATGGTGAAGGACAACCACCTCGCCGCGCTGGGCGCAGTGGACGACGCCACCACGACGGCCGTGCTGCGCGGGCTGCGGGAGCGCGCAGGGCACACCACCGCGATCATCGTCGAGGTGGACCGTCTCGACCAGGTCGACGCGGTGCTCGCGGCCGGCCCGACCTGCATCCTGCTCGACAATTTCTCGCTCGATGATCTCGCCGCGGCCGTGCGGCTGATCGACGGGCGTGCGATCGCCGAGGCGAGCGGGGGCGTGACCCTCGACACGGTGGCCGGGATCGCCGAGACCGGCGTCGATGTGATCTCGGTGGGGCAGCTGACCCATGGAGCGCGGGCCCTCGACCTCGGGCTTGACGCGGCATGAGCGCGAGCCAGCGCTATCTCGACGCCGCAGCCACCGCCCCGCTGCGGCCGGAAGCGCGAGCGGCGATGGTCTCCGTGCTCGACGCCGGGTCCGCGAACGCGTCGAGCGTGCACGCCGCCGGGCACCGGGCTCGGGCGTCGGTCGAGGCCGCCAGGGCCGACATCGCCGCTGCACTCGGAGCACGGCCAGGCGAGGTGATCCTCACCTCGGGCGGCACCGAGGCGAACAACCTCGCGATCGTCGGACTCGCGCTCGCGAATCCGCGCGGCAGGCATCTCGTGACGACCGGGATCGAGCACCCCTCGGTGCTGGAGAGCTGCCGTTTTCTGGAGCGGGTGTTCGGTTTCGAGCTGACGGTGCTGCCCGTCGACGGCGACGGGCTCGTCTCGCCGCAGGCGCTCGCCGCCGAGCTGAGGTCCGATACGACGCTCGTGTCGATCGGCCTCGCCAACGGCGAGGTGGGCACGGTGCAGCCGATCGCCGAGCTCGCCGCGTCCGCCCGGTCCGTCGGAGCGCTCGTGCACACCGACGCGGTGCAGGCGGTGGCGTCTCTGCCAGTATCGTTCGGCCCCGTCACCGGTGAGCGCGCCGGAGCCGGCCCGGGTGCCGGCTCCGGCGCCGATGCCGCGGATGACGCCGGAGCCTGGCCCGGCCTCACGGTCGACGCCATGACCGTCGCTTCGCACAAGTTCGGCGGCCCGCAGGGCGCCGGCGCCCTGCTGCTGCGCTCGCACCTGCCGCTGGAGCCGCTGCTGCACGGAGGCGGGCAGGAGCGCGGTGCGCGATCCGGCACCGAGAACGTCGCGGCGATCGTCGGCTTCGCCGCCGCCGCCCGGGCGTCGAGCGCCGATGTGGGCACCCGGGCCGTGGAGCTCATGGAGAGCCGGGACGCGCTGGTGGAGCGGGTGCTCGCCCGGGTGCCGGGCGCGCGTCTGACCGGGCACCCGAGTGAGAGACTGCCGGGGCACGCGTCGTTCGTGGTCGAAGGGGTGAGCGGCGAGTCGCTGCTGGTGGCGCTCGACGCGGCGGGGTACGCCGTCTCCTCGGGGTCGGCATGCGCGGCCGGCCGGGATGACCCCTCCCCGGCGCTGCTCGCACTCGGCATCCCTCCGGAACTCGCGCAGACGGCGATCCGCTTCACGCTCCCGACCCCGCTCGGGTCGCACGACATCGACCGCATCGCCGAGGTGCTGCGTAGCGAGACGAGGGCCGCCGACTCCTAGAATGAGCCCCGTGAAGAGACGTGCGAA
>JASGDX010000173.1:0-6081 GCA_047606985.1 Leucobacter sp.
CCCGCAGCCTAACGGCCGCCCCTCCCCGGACATTTTTCGTGAGGCACACCATCAATCAATCCGGACATCTTGACATGAGGCAAGACGCTCCGCTCGAACGTCGGTGCCGGGGCGATGCTGCGCCTTTGGCCGCATCCTGTGCGCCTCTCGACAAGTCCGGCGCTCCGAGCTTCGGTAGCGTCGGACTCACCCTGCCCCCGAGGCGGTTCCCGGCACCGATACGCGCGCTCGAAGAGGAGTCAACAATGAACGCATCCGCACCACGAAACGGCCGTGCTCTCTCGCAGCTTCAGCTGGATCGCAGGAGCCTGCTGCGCTACGCGGGCGTGGGAGCCGGCGCCATCGGCACCGCCGCGCTGCTGGCGGGCTGCGCGACCAACACGGGCTCGTCCTCGACCGGGGGAGGCTCGAAGGGCGGGCAGCTGCGGCTCGGCATCAACGGCGGCACGATCGGCACCGTCTTCGATCCGCACACCGCGAACGACGAGCTGCACAACTTCGTCGCGGTCTCGATGTACGAGAACGTCACCCAGATCAACGGCAAGTTCGAGCTCGAGAACCTGCTCGCCGAGGAGATCACCCCCAACGCCGACGGCACCGAGTGGACGCTGCGCCTGCGCGAGGGGCTCGAGTTCCACCACGGCAAGACCGTGACCGCCGAGGACGTGATCTTCAGCTACAACCGCATCCTCGACCCGAACACGGGCGCGCTCGCCGCAGGCCTGCTCGCGCCGATCGCCGAGATGACGGCGATGGACGACCGCACGGTCCGGTTCAAGATGTCGAAGCCGCACGGTTGGCTCGACCTCGCGCTCGGCGACGGCAGCATCCAGGGCATCGTGCCCACCGACTTCGACGTCGAGCACCCCGTCTCGACCGGCCCGTGGGAGTTCGTCTCGCACGACCCCGGCAAGAACTCGGTCTGGAAGCGCTTCGAGAACTACCACGGCGACGCGGCCAAGGCCGACGAGCTGGTGCTGCAGGTGCTCATCGACAACGACGCCCGCGTGAACGCGCTCGTCTCGGGCCAGGTCGACGCCATCACCGGCGTGCCGGGCAACCAGGTCGAGCGGCTCAAGAGCGGCGACGGCACCGACATCGTCAGCCGCGAGTCCGGCCAGTTCCAGCTCTTCCGCGTGCGCACCGACGAGGGCCCCTTCGCCGACAAGCGCGTGCGCCAGGCGCTGCGCATGAGCCTCGACCGCGAGCGCATCAACGAGGTCGCCTACGGCGGCCAGGGGCTCGTCGGTTCGGATCTCTACGGCCGCTTCGACCCGGCGTACGACGACTCGCTCGTGCGCGAGCAGGACATCGAGGGCGCCAAGAAGCTCATCGCCGAGGCAGGCGCCGAGGGCACCAAGGCCGTGCTCGCCACCTGGCCGGGCTTCGCCGAGGCGGCGCAGATCATCGTCGCCAACGCCAAGGAGGTCGGACTCGACATCGCCTTCGAGGAGAAGGACGAGGCGACCTACTTCGGCAGCTACATGGAGTGGGACTTCGGCGTGGACAGCTACGGCGCCCTGAGCCAGATCACGATGGCCGCGCAGACCGACGCGGCCGGCGCGATGAACAACGGCACCCACTTCTCGAACGCCGACTACGACGCGCTGTTCGAGCAGGCGTCGGCCGCGATGAGCGCGGAGGAGCGCACGCCGTTCCTGCAGCAGATGCAGAAGATCCAGTTCGAGGAGGGCGGCAACATCATCCCCGTCTTCCGCAACACCCTCATGGGCGTGTCCGACAAGACCAGCGGCTGGGCCGAGGAGGACAAGAACGGCATGAGCGTGTGGCGCGGGCTCAACCAGGTGAGCGTCTCCGCGTGACCGATAGCGCCGTGTCCACCGGTGCCCCCTCCTCGTTCTGGAGGCGGCACCGGTGGATCCTGTTCCGACTGCTCTACGGCGTCGTCACGCTGTTCCTGGTCGCCGTCGTCGTGTTCTTCGCGACCTCGATCCTCCCCGGCGACGTGGCGAGGGTGATCCTCGGCCGCCTGGCCACCGAAGACGCCGTCGCCGCGCTTCGCGACTCGATGGGGTTGAACGACCCGCTGCCCGTGCAGTTCGGCCGCTGGCTCGGCGGGCTGCTCTCCGGCAGCCCAGGCACCTCGCTCATCTCCGGGGTGCCAGTGCTCGACTACGTGCTGCCCCGGCTCGCGAACACGCTCATCCTCGTGGCGTTCACCGCGGTCATCGGCATCCCGCTCGCGGTATTCCTCGGCGTCTCGGCGGCGCTCAAGCCCCGCAGCTTCTCGGACTGGCTCGTCAACACGGCCTCGATCGTGATCGCCGGACTGCCCGAGTTCGTCATCGGCATCCTGCTGATCGTGCTCTTCTCGACCGGTCTGATGCACCTGCTGCCCGCGGTCTCCATCACGGCGAGCGGCAACCCGCTCGCCGACCCGCAGGTGCTGGTGCTGCCCGTGCTGACGCTCGTGATCGTGGTGCTGCCGTACACCGGCCGCCAGATGCGCGCCTCCATGCTCGACGTGCTCGGCATGGAGTACATCGAGATGGCACGGCTGCGCGGCATCCGCGAGGGCAGGGTGGTGTGGAACCACGCCATCCGCAACGCCATGGCGCCCGCGCTGCAGGCCGCCGCGCTCACGCTCGCGTTCCTGCTCGGCGGCACCATCGTGGTCGAGTACCTCTTCCAGTACCCGGGCATCGGCATGGCCCTCAACGACGCGGTGATGCAGCGCGATCTGCCCGTCGTGCAGTTCATCGTCGTGATCATGGCGGGCGGCTACATCCTGTTCAACCTGCTCGCCGACGTGCTCACCGTGCTGGTCACCCCCAAGCTGAGGACGGCGCAATGACCGCTCCGCGTACCGAGTTCGTCCGCACGGCCCCCGCCCGGGCCCGCCGCGGGTTGCTGCGCGATCCGCTCGCGCTGACGGGAGCCGTGCTCATCGCGCTCACGCTGCTGGTGGCCTTCGCCGGCCCCCTCGTCGCGCCCTACGAGATCGACGAGGCGGCGGGCGCCCCGTTCGCCCCGCCGGGCGGCGCCAATCTGCTGGGCACCGACTTCATGGGCCAGGACGTCTTCAGCCGCCTGCTCAACGGCGGCACCAGCGTCGTCTGGACCTCGCTCTCGGCGGCGCTGATCGGCGTGCTGTTCGGCGCCGTCATCGGCATGATCGCCGGTTTCCGCGGGGGCCTGCTCGACGAGATCCTGATGCGGCTCTCCGACGTGGTGCTGTCGCTGCCCACCATCGTCTTCGTGCTGCTGTTCATCTCGGGCCTCGGCCGCTCGCTGTGGCTGCTCACCCTGCTCATCGGCATCTCGCACATCCCGCAGGTCGCCCGGGTCGTGCGCGGCGCGACGGTCGACGTCGCCGGTCGCGAGTTCGTGGAGCAGGCCCAGTCCATCGGCGCCTCGTGGCCCCGCATCCTGACGGTGCAGATCGCGCCGAACATCATGTCGACGATCATGGTCGAGTTCGGCATCCGCGTGGTCTGGTCGATCGTCGCGATGGCGGGGCTCAGCATGATCGGGCAGGGCATCGCCCCGCCGGCCGCCGACTGGGGGCTCATGGTGAACGAGAACCGCACCGGCCTCACCATCCAGCCGATCGCCGTGCTCGCGCCCGTCGTGATGATCGCGGTCTACGCGCTCGGCACGAACCTGCTCGCCGAGGCGTTCTCGCGCCGTGTCTCGTCGGAGGAGGGGGCATGAGCGCCGTGGAGCGGCGGAGCGCCGCGAAGCCCGAGCGCTCGGTCGAGATCGACGGCCTGACCGTCGAGGTGACCGGCGGCAGGGTGATCGTCGATTCGGTGAGCCTCGCGATCGAGCCTGGCAGGATACTGGGCCTCGTCGGCGAGTCGGGCTCGGGCAAGACCACCGTCTCGATGGCGGTGCTCGGCTACGTGCGCGCGGGGGCGAGGATCGTCGGCGGCAGCGTGGTCACCGCGGGGGTCGACGTCGCGTCGCTCGATGCGCAGGGGCTGCTGGCGCTGCGAGGATCGGGCGTCAGCTACGTGCCCCAGGATCCGCGGGCCGCGTTCAATCCCGCGCTGCGCATCGGCGACCAGCTGCTCGAGTGCATCGAGGCCACCGCCCCCGAGCTCGACGCCGCCGCGCGCCTGGCGCGGGCCGTCGAGGCGCTGGAGGCCGTCGGCCTGCCGTCGGACGAGGAGTTCTGGGGGCGCTTCCCGCACCAGCTGTCGGGCGGGCAGCTGCAGCGCGTCGGCATCGCGATCGCCATCGCCCCGCGCCCGCGCGTCGTCGTGTGGGACGAGCCGACCACCGGCCTCGACGTGATCACCCAGCACCGCATCCTCGGGCTCGTGCGCTCGCTCTGCTCGCAGTACGAGATCGCCGGCCTGTACGTCACGCACGACCTGGCGGTGCTGCCCGACCTCGCCGACGAACTCGCGGTGATGCGCGACGGTGTCATCGTCGAGCAGGGGAGCGCGGCCGAGGTGCTGCGCGCCCCGCAGCACCCGTACACCCGTCAGCTGCTCGACTCAGTGCCCGGCTTCCGCCTGTCGACCGGGGACCGGGCGCCCGAGGCCGAGCCGAGCACCGAGCCGAAGCCGGTGCTCGAGGTCTCGAAGCTGGTCGCCTCGTATCGCAAGCACGAGGTGCTGAGCGGCGTCGAGCTCTCGGTCTCGGCGGGCGAGTGCGTCGCGGTGGTGGGCGAGTCCGGCTCGGGCAAGACCACGCTCTCGCGCAGCCTCATCGGCCTGCATCACGAGTACCACGGCGAGGTGCGGTGGCACGGCAAGCCTCTCGCCGCGCGTGCCGCTCGGCGCAGCCGCGACGAGCGCCGGCAGCTGCAGTACATCTTCCAGAGCCCGCACTCCGCGCTGAACCCGCGGGCGACGGTGCTCGACAGCATCGTCTTCGCCCGCAAGACCGTGCACTCGGCGAAGCCCGAGCAGCACCGGCGCGCCGCCCTCGACGCCCTGCGGATGGTCGAGCTGTCGCCCGACAAGGCCGGGCTGCTGCCGTCGAGGCTGTCGGGCGGCGAGCGCCAGCGCGTGGCGATCGCCCGGGCGCTCGTCACCGAGCCCGAGCTGATCATCTGCGACGAGATCACCTCGGCGCTCGACGTGGTGGTGCAGAAGCGCATCATGGATCTGCTGATGGAGCTGCGCGACAGCACCGGGCTCTCGTACCTCTTCGTCACCCACAACATCGCGCTCGTCTCGGACATCGCCGATCGGGTGCTCGTGCTGAAGTCCGGGCGCATCGAGGAGTCCGGCGCGACCGACCGGGTGCTCCGCCACCCGCAGAGCCGGTACGTGAAGGATCTCGTCGCCTTCACCCCGACGCTCGATCCCTCCCGACCCGATGAAAGGGGCGCCGCGTGACCCGCCGCTACCGCATCGCCATCGACACCGGTGGCACCTTCACCGACCTCGTGCTCGACGACGGCTCGGGCCGCCTGCGCCCGTTCAAGGCGCGGACCACGCCAGACGACCCCACCGTCGGCATCCTCGCCGCGCTCATGCGTTCCGCCCAGGGCATGGGCATCGACCTCACCGAGCTGCTCGAACGCACGGAGATGCTGATCCACGGCACCACGCGCGCGCTGAACGCGGTCACCACGGGCGATGCGCTCGCCAAGACCGCCTTCCTCACCACCGCCGGGCACCCCGACATCCTGCTCTACGGAGAGGGCGGCCGCACCGACCTGTTCGACTACTCCCAGCCGGGGCGCCGGGCCTTCGTGCCGCGCCGGCTCACCTTCGAGGTGCCGGAGCGCATCGGCGCGAGCGGCGAGGTCGTCGTGCCGCTCGACGAGGCCGAGGTGCGCAGGATCGCGGCCCGCCTGCGCGAGGAGCGCATCGAGGCGGTGGGCGTCTGCCTTCTGTGGTCGCCGCTCAACGACGACCACGAGCTCAGGGTCGAGCGGATCCTGCGCGAGGAGCTCGGCGACGACATCGCCATGACGCTGTCGAGCCGGCTCAACCCGACGCTGCGCGAGTACCGTCGAGCGGCGTCGACGGTGATCGACGCCGCGCTCAAGCCGCTCATGACCCGCTACCGCTCGGCCAGCGCGTCGCGCAGCGCCGAGAGGTAGCGGGTCATGAGCGGCTTGAGCGCGGCGTCGATCACCGTCGACGCCGCTCGACG
>JASGDX010000174.1:0-4823 GCA_047606985.1 Leucobacter sp.
ACCGGATCCCGAGCCGCTGCCCGATCCAGATCCGGAGCCGCGGCCGCGCGCGTCCGCCCCGCCGGACGAACCCGATCCCGCACCCGCACCCCGCCGCGCACCGGATCCCGAGCGCGCACCAGAACTCGAACCCCCGCCGGATCCCGAGCGCGCGCCCCGCCGGCGCGATCCCGCACCGGCATCTCCGTCCTCGGCCGCCGACAGCAGCGCGCCCCGCTCGGCCGCCGACAGCTCGCGCATCTCGCCGCTGCGCAGCGTGCCGAGGTGCAGCGGCCCGAACTGGCGCCGCACCAGCTCCTCGACCGGGTGCCCCACCTCGGCGAGCATGCGCCGCACGATGCGGTTGCGCCCGGAGTGCAGCGTGAGCTCTACGAGGGAGTGCGAGCTGCCGGTGCCGCCTGGCAGCAGCTTCGCGCGGTCAGCGTGGATGGGTCCGTCGCTCAGCTCGACCCCGTCCTTGAGGCGCTGGATCACGGCGGGCGTGACCCTCCCGCGCACCTTCGCGATGTAGGTCTTGCTCACGCCGAAACTCGGGTGCGCGAGCTTGTGCGCCAGCTCGCCGTCGTTCGTGAGGATGAGCAGGCCGCTCGTGTCGGTGTCGAGCCGACCGACGTTGTAGAGCCGGTCGGCCCAGCGCTTCGCTCCTTGGGCTGCCGCTGCAGCAGCGCCGGTCGGGCCGTCGATCGCTTCGCGATCCTGGGGCCCGCCCGCGATCCGATCGGTGAACTCGCGCAGATCGGGTCGGCCGTTCTCGTCGCGCATGGTCGAGACCACGCCGCGCGGCTTGTTGAGCACGAAGTAGCGCTTGGACACGTCGAGCTGCACCACGACGCCGTCGACGCGCACGTCGTCGGTCTCGGGATCGATGCGGGATCCCAGCTCGCGCTGCACCCGGCCGTTGACGGTGACGCGGCCGCCCGTGATGAGCGCCTCGCACGCCCGGCGAGACGCGACGCCGGCGTGCGCGAGCGCCTTCTGCAGGCGCACGCGGCCGTCGTCCTCGGGCTGCTCGGCAGTTGCGGGATCGCCGGAGGCCGGACGCTCCCAGCCCCACTCGGCCATGTCGATCTCGACCGGCTGCCCGTCGACGCTGAACGAGCCGCCGTGGCCCTCGTCACCGGAGCGATTCACTCTCGAAGCCTTCCGTGGGATCGTCGAGCAGCGGCGCGATGGGCGGCAGCTCGGAGACGTCGCCGATGCCGAGGTGCCCGAGCAGGGCCTCGGTGGTGCCGTACAGGGTGGCCGTGGTCTCGGGATCGTGGCCGACCTCCGTGATGAGACCGCGCGCGAGCAGGGTGCGCACCACCGAATCGACGTTGACGGCGCGGATCGACGCGATCGCGCCGCGCGAGATGGGCTGCCGATAGGCGATCACGGCGAGCGTCTCGAGCGCCGCCTGCGACAGCTTCGCCGGCGTCTGCTGCTGCACGAAATCGGACACGATCGGGTCGAGGCTCTCGCGCACGTAGAAGCGGTAGCCGCCTGCGACCTCGCGCAGTTCGAAGCCGCGCGGCGATCCCGAACCCGCGCCGGATCCGGCCCCGCCCTCGCCGACACCCTCGGCATCTCCCGACCCCGCATCGCCGCCGGATCCCGAGCCCGACCCCGCATCGCCGCCGGACCCCGCACCCTCGCCGTTGAACTCGGCGACGAGCCCCTCGAGCGCAGCGCGCACCTCGCGCACCGGTCGGTCGGTAGCGGTGGCGAGCGCGACGGCGCTCAGCGGCTCGTCGGCGACGATCAGCAGCGCCTCGAGCTGCTGCGCGAGCGTGTGCGTCGCGCGAGCGCGCGTCAGTTCGGTCTCCTCGACCTCGGGTGCCTCGACCTCCGCCGCGTCGCCATCCGCACCCGGTTCCTCCGCACCGCTCGCCCCCGAAATCGGGGACGCAAGTGGTCGCTTCGAGGCGCCGGAACCGACCGTTTGCGTCCCCGATTCAGCCCGGCTCGGCCCGTCGATCCCGTCCATGTGCTCCGTCTCAGTCATAGTCGTTCCCCAGCGTAGCCAGTTCGTCGTCCGACCAGCTCTCGCCGGTCCACTGCACGTGCAGCTCGCCCAGCGGCTCCGCCTGCTCGAACGACACCGCTGCCCGACGGTAGAGCTCGAGGATCGCGATGAACCGCGCCACGATCACCCCCCGCTCCGATACCCCGGCGATCAGCTCGCGGAAGCTGCGCGCTCCCACGTCGCCGCCGGCCGGGCGCAGCAGCGCGACCACCACCGCGGCCTGCTCGCGGATCGAGACGAGCGGCGCGTGCAGGTGGTCGAGACCCACGGTCGGGATCTCGCGGGGCGCGAAGGCGAGCATCGCGATCGCGGCGAAGTCTCCCGCCGAGAGCTGCCACACGAGCTCGGGGGCGCGCTCGCGATACTTCGCGTCGAGCGGCACGAGACGCGGATGGCGGGATCCCTCGGCCTCGAGGCGGTCGCGGAACCACGCGCTCGCCTGCTTGAACGCCCGGTACTGCAGCAGCCTGGCGAAGAGCAGGTCGCGGGCCTCGAGCAGGGCGATGTCCTCGGCGTCGACGGCCTCGCCCTGGGGCAGCAGGCTCGCGATCTTCAGATCGAGCAGCGTCGCCGCCACCACGAGGAACTCCGAAGCGCGATCGAGCTCGACGAGCCCCTGGCCCTCGAGCGAGGCCAGGTAGGCGATGAACTCGTCGGTGACCAGGCTCAGCGAGACCTCGGTGATGTCGAGCTCGTGCTTGCCGATGAGGTTGAGCAGCAGGTCGAACGGCCCGTCGAACACCTCGAGGCGCACCCGGAAGCCCGGTGCTCCGGGATCGCCGGGGGTCTCGGGCGCGCCCGACTCCCCGGCCGCCTCGGTGGCGCCCGGTTCGGTGTTCATCTCGAGCGCTACCAAGACGGCGGACCCTATGCGACCACGCCGCGCTGCACCAGCTCGCGCGCCAGCTTGAGATAGGCCTCGGACGCAGCGTTCGACGGCGCGTAGTCGAGGATCGGCTTCGCCGCGATCTGCGCGTCGGGCAGCTTGACCGTGCGGCCGATGACCGTGTCGAAGACCTTGTCGCCGAACGCGTCGACCACCCGCTCGAGCACCTCGCGCGCGTGCAGCGTGCGCGAGTCGTACATCGTGGCGAGGATGCCGTCGAGTTCGAGGGCCGGGTTGAGGCGGTCCTTCACCTTGTCGATCGTCTCGACCAGCAGGGCGACGCCGCGCAGCGCGAAGTACTCGCAGGCCAGCGGGATCAGCACGCCATGGCTCGCGGTGAGCGCGTTCACGGTGAGCAGGCCGAGCGAGGGCTGGCAGTCGATGAGGATCACGTCGTAATCGGCGGCGACCTTGCGCAGCACGCCGGCGAGGATCTGCTCGCGGGCCACCTCGGTGACGAGGTGCACCTCGGCGGCAGACAGGTCGATGTTGGCGGGGATGATGTCGAGGCCCTCGGTGGCCGTGCGCTGGATCGCCTCGCGCGGATCCTTCACCTTGCCGAGCATCAGGTCGTAGATGGTGGGCACGTCGTGCGCCGGCACGCCCAGGCCCGCGGAGAGCGCGCCCTGCGGATCGAAGTCGACCGCGAGCACCTTGCGGCCGTAGCGGGCGAGCGCAGCGGCGAGGTTGATGGTGCTGGTCGTCTTGCCGACGCCGCCCTTCTGGTTGCACATCGCGACGATGCGCGCGGGGCCGTGCCGGTCGAGCTTCGCGGGCGCGGGGATCACGCGCTCGGGTCGGCCGGTCGGCCCCAGCTCGGCCTGCTGCTTCGCCATGCCCGGCACTCCTCTCGCTCGCTAACGCTCCATCCTATCGCGGCGCGGGATCGGGAGGCTCAGCCGGTTCACGGCCTCCGGCATCCGGCGGTCTCCGCCACCCGGCGACGTCGTCCACCCGCGACCGTCAGTACGCGAGGAGCAGATGCCGCCGACCCTCCAGCTTGCCCTCCACGCGCGCGATAGCGACTTTCATCTCGGTGATATCCATGCGCATCTCCGAGAGTTCCACCCGCAGCTCGGCGATATCGTCCTTCGACTCCGCACGCGATGCGACGGTGTCGCTTCTCGATTCAGCACGCGACGCGGCGATGTCGCCCTTCAACTCCGCACGCAACTCCGCCATGTCGCCCTTCAGCTCCGTGCGCAGCTCCGCCATGTCCTTCTTGAACTCCGCGCGCAGCTCCACCATGTCGCCTTTCAGCTCCACCCGCAGTTCGGCGATATCCCCCTTCAATTCGGCGCGGAGCCCGCCCATCTGCCGCACCACCCAGGCGAAGCCCGCGAATATCCCGCCGCCGAGCGTGACCAGCAGGCCCACCGCCGAGACGACGATCGCGATGACCTCTGTTGACACGTACACACCTCCATTCTGGTTCAGCGATCCCGTTTTCACCACCGAAACTACGCGAATCCAGCGACCCGAAGCGGCCCGGATGGTGAAAGTGTGGACAACTCGCCGCGCGCCGTGCCGAACCGCCGGATGTGAGCGAAGATCGCATGTCGCGAAACTGCAACACGACTGCGACCGCTCTGCCACCGCTCTGCCACCGCCAGCGATCTGGCGTGGAGATCACCGGGAGCTCCCGGATCCGTATCGCACCCGCCTCGGCGCCCGGGACACCCGCCGCCGATGCGGAAGCATCGAACTCAATCCCGCCGGCCGACCGGCCGAGACCGGGAGCACTCCAGATGTCAGGCAACGCACTCGAGCGCCGCGCCCCGCCCGAGCCGCACGCACCCTGCGCCCGAGCCGCGCGTACCCTGTTCCCGAGCCGCGCCTCTCCCGCCCCCGCACCCCGCCGAGACGCCCTGGTTTCCCCGACGCCATGAAAATCGCGCGAATCTCTTGGCGTCTCGGGGAAACCAGGGCGTC
>JASGDX010000175.1:0-19866 GCA_047606985.1 Leucobacter sp.
CCAGGGTCGTGGTGCCGCAGCCGCCGCTGGCGCCGAGGAAGGTCAGCGCACTCATCACCCCTCCTCCGCTCCGCCGGGCAGGTGGGCGACCTGGATGACGAACGGCGTCTCGCCGCGCCGCGCGTACCGCCCGCGGCCCGGCGGGAAGCGCTCGGCGTAGAGGCGCGGCAGGATCTGCCCCTCGCTCCGGTCGCCGGAGAGCACCAGCAGCGCGCCGCCCGTGTCGCGGATGCCCTGCAGGAACGGCGCGTACATGGCGCGGACGGAGCCCGCGACGGGTCGGGCCAGCACGACGTGGAACCGGCTGTCCCGAGCGGTGGGCAGGTGCGGCGCCAGCGGCGCGAGATGCTCGATGCCGCCGGCGCTGATGATGTCGTGGTCGTCGACGAGCAGCACGACCCGCGGCGCCGCCGCGAGGGCCTGCGCGTCCAGCTGCGGGCGCCTGGCCAGCTCGGTGGCGATGCTCGACGCGAGCCCCGCCGCCTGGGCGGCGGGGCGGGCGTGCGCGGCGAGGTACTCGTCGGGCACGATCTCGGCGAGGTGCCCGCGCGAGTCGACGACCGCGATGGCGAGTTCCTCCGGCGTGAACCGGTCGATGAGTCCGGCGGCGATCATCCGCAGCGCCGTCGTCTTCCCGGATCGGGCGTCGCCGAGCACCGTCAGATGCTGGTCGGAGCTGCGGAACTCCCAGAACGCGGTGTTCATGGTGTCCTGGCGCAGGCCGAGCGGCACCGAGTCGGGCTCGTCGACCGGATCGGGCAGCAGCGCCGGATCGAGCTCCTGGGGCAGGAGCCGGATCGGCGCCGCGGAGGGCCCGGACCAGGACTCCGCCACGCGGCGCCCGAGCGCTTCGACCTCGTCGCCGAGCGCCTCGTCATCCACGGTCTCCAGCACGGGCAGCGCCACCTGCGCGAGCAGCCCGGAGTCGGTCAGCGCGCGCCCGGGAGTGCCCGGCTTGATCGTCTTGGCGAGGGTCCGGTCGATCTGGGACTCCGTCGGATCGTTGAGGCGCAGCTCGATCCGCGTGCCGAACAGCGCCTGATGCGCGATGCGCAGGTCGCTGAAACGCGACAGCGCGAGCACGATGTGCACGCCGACGTTCGCGGCCCGGAGCATCACCTGGGTGAACGCGGCGTCGAGGTCGTCGAACTCCTGGCGCAGCGCACCGTAGCCGTTGACGAGCACGACGACGTCCGCCGCGCCCAGCCGGGGCAGCTCGCCGTTCGCGTGCCGGGCCCGCAGCTGCGTCGTCGAATCGATGCCCGCGTCCTTGAAGACCCGCTCGCGCGCGGCGATCATGCTCTCGAGCTCCTCGATGAGGCGGCGCAGGCGCGCGGGATCCGACCGCGTGGCCACGCCGCCGACGTGCGGGAAGGGCTCGATCCGCCTGAGGCCTCCGCCCGCGAGGTCCATGCCGTACAGCGCGACCTCGGCGGGGGTGCGTGTGAGGGCGAGGGAGACGCCGATCGTGCGCAGCAGCGTGGTGCGCCCCGACTGCGGACTGCCGATGATGGCGATGTGGCCGCCGCCGCGGGTGAGGTCCAGGCTCCACGGCTGCTGCCGCTGGCGCGCGGGATCGTCGATGAGTCCGATCGGGGCGTCGAGGCCGGTGGTCTGCTCGTGCTCCTCGAGCACCTGTCCCAGCGCGAAGGCCTCGGGCAGCGGCGGCAGCCAGGCCGAGGAGACCCGGCGGTCGTCGGCGCGCAGCCGCTCCACGGCCTCGTCGACGAGCGCGTTCCCCGTCTCCGGCTGGGTGAGCAGCGGGGCCGCCGTCTCGGCCCCGTCGCCGTCCTGGACCGCGATGCCGTTGTGGACGGGAATCCGGAAGACCCGCTGCGGCTGCTCCTCGGAGACCGCGGGACGGGTGCGCTGCGGGATCGGCCCCGAGACGTACCCCGCGCGGAACCGCTCGCTGGTACACGGACGTGTCGACCTTCAGGTAGCCGTAGCCCGGCATCGCCGGCAGTCGGTAGGCGTCGGCCGTGCCGAGCACGACGTGCGACTCGCTCTCGCTGAAGGTGCGCAGGCCGAGCCGGTACGACAGGTACGTGTCGAGGCCGCGGAGCTTCCCCGCCTCGATGCGCTGGCTGGACAGCAGCAGGTGGATGCCGATGGAGCGGCCGATGCGGCCGATCTGGAGGAACAGGTCGATGAACTCCGGTTCGGCGGTCAGCAGCTCGCCGAACTCGTCGATCACCATGAACAGGTGCGGCATGGGCGGCAGCTCCGCACGGGTCTTGCGCAGCTCCCGGTAGTGGGTGATCGAGGGCGACGAGTCGGCGTCCTTCAGGAGCTGCTGCCGGCGCACGACCTCGCCCTGCAGGGAGGCCCGGGCCCGGGTGGTGAGCTGCGGATCGTCGGCGAGGTTGTCGATCAGGCCGGCGACGTGCGGCAAGCCGGCGAAGGGGGCGAACGCGGCGCCGCCCTTGTAGTCGACGAGGATGAGGCTCAGGTCCTCGGGCGGGTGGTTGAGCGTCAGGGAGAGCAGCAGCGTGCGCAGCATCTCGGATTTGCCGGAGCCGGTGGCCCCCACGCAGATGCCGTGCGGCCCCATGCCCTCCTGCGCGGCCTCCTTGAGGTCGAGGAACACGGGCTGCCCGCCGTCGTTGACGGCGAACGGCACCCGCAGGAACGCGCTGCGCGGACGCGGCGCCCACAGCCGCTCCGGCTCGATCTCCGCGACGTCGTCGATCCCGAGCAGGCTCGTGATGTCGAACGCCTCGGTCGCCCCGTCCTCGGGGCGCACCGCGTCGACGGTGCGGTAGGCCGCCATCGTGCGCGCCAGCGCCTCCAGGGTCGCCGCCCGCACCTCATCCGGCGCGAACTCCACGTGCTCCGGGGCAGGGGTGGAGGCCTGCGTCGTCAGCACCGCCCCGTCGTCGTCCAGGCTGATGCGGATGTCGACGTCGTCGGGCTCGTCCAGACGATCGGCGAGCAGGTGCACCACCGTGATGCCCAGCTCCCGGAGGCCCAGGTGCGGGTCGGGGCTGCGCAGCGCCGATGCCGCCCGGCCGTGATCGTCGACGAACACGACGAGGCGGCCGTGCGGGTTGCGCGCGCGGCTGTGGCGCTGCATGCCGGCCGCCGCCGCCGCACGGGCGCTCAGATCCGCGGCGAGCACCTCGGCGAGGTCGGTCGTGGATCCCGCGACCCGACGCGCCGGCACCGGGCCGTCGAACAGCGAGGGATCCTGCACGTGCGGGAGCAGGTCGAACCCGGCCCAGTCGTCGGCCGAGTCCGTCCCGTATGCGGCGGCGAGGGCGAGGTCGTCCGGGGTGTGCGCCGCGGACAGCTGCGCGATGAGGGAGCGGATCACCCGCATGCCGGCCTCGCGGTCGCCGATCACCGAGACCACGGCCGCGTCGCGGAGCTCGGCGGTGACGGGCATCTGCGGCACGGCCTCGAGGGCGCGCGCGACGATCTGCGCCTCGCGTTCGAGGAACGGGTCCGCCGGCTCGATGGGCGATTCGCCCGCCGCGACCGTGAGCCGGAACCAGGGCAGCGCGGCGAGGCCCACACGCGCCGCCAGGTAGTCGTCGTCGGTGCGGCGGCGCTCCCAGCATCTCGCCGGATCGCGCAGGATGCCGAGGAGCTCGGCGGGGCCCGGATGCACGGTCGCCGCGCGCTCGCGATCCCGCTCGGCGCGCTCGCGGAGCTCGGCGCGGTACCGCTCGAGATAGTCGAGATAGGACTCGCGGAGGTCCCTGGCCTGCCGCGCCGCCCGCCCGCGGGTGGCGCTCGTCTCGGCCGGGCTGCTGCGGCGCTCGGGCGAGCGGTTCGGGTACCTTCCGGGCGGCCAGCCCGTCGACGCTCCGCTCGCGGTGCTGATCGGACCCCGAGCGGTGCGCGATCTCCGCCTCGACCTCGCCGCGCTCTCGGAGCGGCACGATGTCACGGTGCTCGGCCCGGGCCGCGTGCCCAGCGCCCTCGTGCGCATGACCGGCAAGGACGCGCTGTGGGCGCAGCTCCGCGCGTTCGCCTTCGACCTCGACCAGGAGCGCCTGGGCGCGGCCCTCGCCGTGGAGCTGCGGGGGTGGTTCTGATGCCCGCCGAACTCGTCCTGCTCAGCGACATCCCCCTCACCCCGGAGCTGATGGCGCAGACGGCCCGCGACACGATCCCCGACGGAGCCGGGTTCTCCTACCAGGACGGGGAGATCACCCAGTTCGTCGACGCGGACGGCACGCCCGTGCTGACGGTGTTCGACGCGGTGCCCGTGCACGTCGCGGACGAGGCGGCGGAGCTGCTGCGGGATCCCCCCGCGTCCTTCGCCCTGTGGACGGAGATCACCATCCCGTTCTCGTCGAGCGGCGCCAGCCGCACCCTCGCCCATGCGCTGGCGAGGGCCGTGGGCGGGGTCGTGAAGGAGAAGCTGTGATGAACGACGGGAAGGATGCAGCCGATGTCTGATTGGAAGATGGAGCCGGTGTCGCTGTCTGCCACGCTCTCGAGCACGGGGACCGCCTACGAATCGCTGCTCGGCATCGTCACCGAGCAGACGATCACCGATGTCTTCGCCGGGCTGACCTGGGGCGGCGGGTTCACCTCCTGCGTCTCGTCGGCGCTGAACGAGGTGCTGGCCGAGCAGCAGACCGTGAACCTGCAGAACATCGCGAACCACATCGGAGCGGGCGTCCAGGGCGTCGGCAACGCCGCCCGAGCCCTGCAGTCCGGGAACGAGGACATGGCGGGCACGTTCCAGAGCGTGATGTTCTCCGCCGCGGAGGACGGCGATTTCACGTACTTCCTCGAGCACGGATACCAGCCGGAGTAGAACACGCATGGATACTGACTTCGCCGCCGACGTGTGCGTCGCCGATGACGGGCTCATCAACCCCGCCGCCTTCCCCTGCAAATCGGCCGACCTGGACACCTCGCAGATCACCGGCAGCGCGAGCAAGATCACCGCGATCGGCACGAGCGTGCTCGCCGCGGCGCAGGATGCCCAGACCGCCTGGAACGGTCTGCAGGCCCCCGGCGTGTTCGAGACCCCCGACCGTGAAGCGGTGTACGCGCTGATGACCCCCGCGGTCGACGACGCCCACACCATGAACGACGTCACCGACCGGCTCGGCACGGCGATCAGCACCTATGCGGCCGAGCTGGAGCTCATCAGGCCGGATCTCGAGGACCTGGAGTCGCGCGCCGAGAAGTTCCGCGCAGAGGCTCAGAAGGGGTACGAGGTGACGAACGTCGAGGCCTACGGAACCGCCGCATTCATCGGCTACTACGAGGCGGGGCCGATCGGCCAGGCGAAGCTCGCCGGCACCAGCTTGGATCCCAGCGGGATGACGACCATCTCCTGGAAGGAGCACGAACCGGCGGTCACCAAGAACCGGGAACTGCTGCAGGAGCACAACCGGATCCTCGCGCGCATCTCGGCCGTGGCGACGACCTGCGCGAACGCGATCCTGGCCGAGGTGACCACGATGTGCGTGGCCCCCGTCGAGGCGATCACCGCGGAGATGCTCGACGCCTCGACGGAGATCTCCACCTGGGGTCAGCAGGTCGAGGAGGACCGCAACTGCACCGAGTCCGTCGGGCACGGGCTCGGCAACTTCTGGCACAGCACCTGGACGGGGGCGGCGTCGTTGATCGGGCGGGACCCGATCACCGGCGAGTGGAGCGGAGGGGTGGCGCTGCAGTCGTGGCTCGGCGTCGGGGATTTCCTCCTCTCCACCGCGATCGTGCTCTCGCCCACGTCGTCCCTCTTCGCCCTCGCACCGGGGCCGGTCGGCGATTTCACCCGCGACCGCATGAACGTCGCCGCCACCGGTTGGGGAAGCCTCATCGGCTGGGACCATCAGGCGGCGCTCGCCGGGGGGAACGGCTGGCACAAGTGGGAGGAGGACGGCATCGCGGCCCTCACCGAGTCGGTTGCGAACGTGGGCACCTTCTTCATCCCCGTCGCGGGCGTGGGCAGCGGCGCGGCCAAGACCGCGCTCGCGGGCACTCGCGTCGGCTCCTTCGTCGTGAAGTTCGCCACGAACGCGGCGGAGTTCGCGATCCCGGCGGGCTCGCACCTCGTCTCCGGCGTCGTGCGCGTCATCGACCTGAGCGCCAACGGGTTCAAGGGCGGCTGGCGAGCGCTCGTCGACAGCGTCAAGCCGACCACCGTGCGCCCCTCCGGTGCTCCCGGCCTGCTCAACCCGGCCACCGGCACCACCGTTCCGTTCCCCGACCACACGCCGGTATCGCAGGCGCTGGGGCTCGACCGCCCGGGCAGCAGTGCGCCCGCGCCGCGCACACCGGAGACCGGAACCGCGCCGGTTCGCCCCGACCCGGAGCTGCCTTCCGCACGCCCGGACCCCGAGCCGCCCACCGGGCGCCCGGGCTCCGAGTCCCCCGGGGCCCGCCCGGATGAGCGCGGGGAGGCCGCCCCGGATCGCGCCGGCACCGATCCCGGAACGGCACCGGAACGACCCGAGCGTACCGGCTCCGGCGATGCCGGCACGGACCCCGGTCGGCGGGACGCACCGGACGAGGACGGCGCCCCCGCCGACGGACGGGGCGAGGTCGGCAGCGGTGCCCCCGAGCACGCTCCCGGCGCGCTCAAACCCGAGGACCGGGTGCGCATCCACGACGAACTGCCGGAGGAGCTGCGGGGCGACCCGCGGCACGACCCGCTGCATCCGCACTACGACTCCCTGCCCCACGATGCGAACGGCAGCATCGGCACGGTCGATCCCGACGTGCCGTCGGAATCGGGGCTCACGAACAGCGGTCGCCTCATCGATCCGGATTCGATCCCCGAGACGTTGCGGCCGTTCCTCGAGTCGGAACCGCCGAAGCTGATCGTGCGCGACGGCGTGCTCTACTTCGCCGACAACGTCGAGGTGACGTTCAACCGCAACAACTCCACTCACGACCTCGTCGAGTTCGAGCGGCAGGTGGATCTGCAGGAGCGCGCGATCCAGCAGCTCAGCGCATCCGACTGGCAGAAGAACATCGAAAGGTACCGTGAAGACGGCAGGATCGATACGCAGGTGGGCTACCGGCAGGAGTGGCTCGACGCGCGTGCCGAGTCGCTGGTGAAGACCCACCACATGGAACCGGAGGCCGCTCTGGCCGCGGCCAAGGATGAGCTGAAGGGACTGGTCGGGCTGCACGGACCGGATCAGTTCCCGGGGGGGCAGCCCCCACCAGATCACGGGCTTCGGCGACAGCCGCGTGAACTCGTCGCTGGGTTCGCAGTGGGGCAACGGTCTCGGCTTCGATCTCCGACAACTGCTCCTCGAGGTCATCCAGGATTCGGGCATTCCCCCCGAATTGCTCGGCGACGTCCGTCTGAACGTCACGCTGCGGCTCAACGACGCAGCGGGCGGCGCTCCGAAGATCCCCGTCGACGAGGGCGTGACCCGCATCCCGGCCACGGCGATCCCGTAGAATGAGTGGCATGGTGGACAAATACGGTCCGAACAGCGAGCAGCTGCAGCGCTTCGTCGATGCGGCCCAGGCGCTCACCGCCGAGCACGTCGCGCCGATCGCGGCCGTGGCGATCGAACCGGCCGTGAGCGACGCCGAGGAGCGAGTGATCCGTCTCAAGCGGTCGGCCGCCCGGCACTCGGCGATCGACTCGGCCGCGCGGCGCCTCGTCAGCACGGTGCTGAAATCGATCCCGCCGGCCGAGACCCCCGCCGAGCGGATGACGAGAGTCGAATTCGGCTTGTTCCTGAAGTCGGCGGTCTTCGCGTTCGCGGCGCGGCCCGAGCTCGACGACGACACCATCGGGCTCATCGTCGACCCGATCGCCGAACCCCTGGGATTCGAGTGGCGTTCGTGGGGCGCCGGCAGCACGACCGCCGCGGACACGACGCATGGCTGAATGCGCACTACGCGATCCGAGGCGGGGCCGCCGAGCGGCGGAACGCCGACCGGCGCCTCAGCGCGGAGGTGATCGACCGCGCTCTCGACGAGCTGCGACCGCTCTCGAAGCTGCTTTCTGTTTGTAGTCCCCACAGGTGTTTCGGCCTGCTGCAGGCGCTCCTCAGCTCCGGAAAGCGATGCTTCCCGAGTCGCCGCTGGCCGGGCGGCTCCAGATCCAGCGCGATCCCACGAGCAGCGCCGACGAGGTCGAGAGCGCCGCGAGCACGAGCCAGGGCAGAACGGCGGAGGGTCGCGGGGCGGCCGCGGCGTCCAGCAGGGCACCGATTCCGAGGTTGCCGAGCAGCACCGCGATCCCGCCCGTCGTGGCGAGCAGCCCGAAGTACGAGCCCGTCTGCCGGGTTCCCGAGAAGGAGGACACCGCGCCGAGCGCGGTCGGCACGGCGAAGAGATGGCCGAGCGCGAGGAGCGTGACGGCTGCGAATGCTGGCCCGAGTGCCCAGCCGACCGGGGGCGGCCACGGAGCGCAGATCGCCAGGACGAGGAATCCGCAGGCGCTCGAGAGATAGCCGATGCGGAGCGTTGTCGCGGGAGGGAAGCGGTTCGACCAGCGCGAAACGGGGAGCTGCAGCAGGATCGTGAGCACCGACACCCACGCGAAGATGAGCCCGAGCGCCGGCGCCCCTGCGCCGACCCGGCGCAACTCGGTCGGAAACGAGAGGTACAGCTGGTTGTAGGCCAGCAGATCCACCGCGTGGATCACCGCGAATGCGACGAAGCGGCGATCGCGGAGCGCCGGAGCCGCTCTCCGCTCTCCGCGGGCCCCGCCGCGACGAGCGCGAGGCTGCGAGGGCAGGAAGCGCCACAGGATCACGGCGATTGCCGTGAAGAGCGCCGCTCCCGTGACCGCGACGACGACGAAGCCCCAGCCGAAGAGCGCTGCGCCGACCAGCGGGCCGATCGCGGCGCCGACCTCGCCGAGGGCGACGAGCCAGGCGAAGAGCGAGATGGATCTCCCCCGGCGTGAGCCCCGATGGGCTTCGGCGGCGCTCACGAGCGTGTTGAGCGCCGGCGAGAACATCGCTCCGCCGAGACCGGTGAGCACCGTGCCCGCGATGAACGGCGGGAGGGAGGGGTGCTCGGGCCACAGCGAGGCCGACAGCGTGAGGAACCCCGCGGCTCTCACCCCGCATCCGACGAGGATCACGGTCTTCGCCCCCAGGCGATCGGACATCATGCCGCCGATGAGGAACATGCCCTGCTGGGAGAACGTTCTGATGCCGAGCACGAGGCCGACCGCCGCCCCTCCCAGCAGGAAGTCGTCTGCCAGCACGATGGCCAGGAAGGGCACGACTGCGTAGAACCCGATGTTGAACATCACCTGCGCACCCAGCAGCATCGGCGCTGCGGGGTCCGGGCGGGCCACGGCCAGCAGGCGGTTCGAGTTGAGTTTGTCGCGAAAATTATTGATAATGAATCTCATTATGTCTATTGATGCTACCGGACCGCTCTCCGCGCGAGGAGCCTCGCAGGTCTTCGCCGGCGACGTCCCCGACTGCGACGCCCCCGGCCTCGACACCGCCAACCTCGACGCCCCGGGCCTCGAGGTCGCCGATCTGAGGATCGCCATCGGCGGACGCCCGCTCGTGAAGGGCGTGTCGTTCTCGGTCGAGCAGGGCGAGCGGGTCTGCCTCCTGGGCGAATCGGGATCCGGCAAGTCCCTGACCGCGGCAGCGGTGCTCGGGAGGCTCCCGGCGCACGCCGTGGTGGAGGGCAGCATCCGCGTGAACGGCGTCGAGGTGCTGGGCCGGAGGTCCTCGAAGCGCACGGAAGACGCCCGCGTGGCGATGGTGTTCCAGGATTCGGCGGTCGCGCTCAATCCGCTGGTGCGCGTACGAGAGCAGTTGGTCGAGCCGCTGCGACGCCATCGGGGGCTGGGCAGAGGGGATGCGCTTGCCGCGGCCGTGGAGCTCGCCGCGTCCGTTGGGCTGCCCGATCCCGAGCACCTCCTGATGCGCTTTTCCGGGGAGCTCTCGGGCGGACAGCGCCAACGCGTGTGCATCGCCCTGGCACTGGCCTGCAACACCCGCATGATGGTCGCCGACGAGCCCACCTCGGCGCTCGACGTGGTGACCCAGAAGCGCGTGCTCGACGTGCTCGGCCGGTACACCGCCGGCCGGAACACCCCGGCGCTGCTCTTCATCACCCACGACTTCGCCGCCGCCGCCGAGCTCTGCAGTCGCGCCGTCGTCATGAAGGACGGGCGGGTCCTGGAGGAGGGGTCGGTCGCGACGATCTTCTCCACTCCGAAGGACCCGTTCACGAGCGATCTGATCCGGGCCGCACGAGCGGCGACGATCGAACCGTACGTCGAACGATTCGCGCGGGAGCTCGCGGAGTCGCCGGCCGAGCGGACGGCTCGTCCCGGGGCGGCGCCCGAACAGGCGTTCTACGACATCACCGGCGTCAGCCGCGTGTACCGGACGCCCCGCAAGGCCCTGTTCGCCCGGCCGGGCGCGAAGGTCGCGCTCGCGCCCACCACGTTGCGGATCGATCCGGGGGAACGCGTGGGCGTCGTGGGCGTCTCCGGCTCGGGTAAGACCACTCTGCTGCGCCTCATGCTCGCCCTCGAGGGTGCGGACAGCGGGCAGGTCGCCTGCGACGGGCGCGAGGTGCGCCCGGCCGGAGTACGACGGCTGAGGTGGTATCGCCGCAAGGTGCAGTACGTGCCGCAGGATCCGGCGAGCACCCTGCACCCGCTCATGACCGTGAGCCGGCTCGTCGAGGAGCCCCTCGTTCGACTCGGCGTTCAGGGCGATCATCGCGAGATGGTGCGCGAGGCTCTGCACGCGGTGAACCTCGACGACGCGTTCCTCTCCCGCAGAGCCTCTGAGCTGTCCGGCGGGCAGGCGCAGCGTCTCGCGCTGGCGCGGGCCATCGCCACGCGCCCGGACTTCCTGCTGGCCGACGAGCCGGTGAGCGGCCTCGACCTCCCCATGCGGGAGCAGATCGTCGCCCTGCTGCGCCGGGTGTCGGAGGAGTTCGGCACGGGCATCGTCGTCGTCTCGCACGACCTCTCGATGATCGCCAGCCTCTGCGAGCGCACGGTGGTCATGCACGGCGGGGAAGCCGTCGAGGACCGGTGGACGAGAGAACTGCTCACCGCGCCGCAGCACCCTCGCACGAGGGAACTGCTCGAGGCGATCCCCACGCTCCGATCGGCGGCCGAGCCGGTGCCGGTGCCGGCCTGATTCGACCCCTCCCAGTCGGGCGCCGCCCCGGCGAGACCGAGAAAGCGACACGTATGGCACAGAAGACGCGCAGAATCCTACTGCCCGGATCCCGGGACGCGATCCTGGTCACGGCGTCGCGCATCGCGACGATCGTGGCGGTGGTGTTCCTGCTGAGCATCCTCCCGCTGCTCTCCGGGCGCGATGTCGCCGTCTCGATCTATCGCGCGCGCTTCTCGGAGGGAGAGATCTCCCCGGAGGCGCTCGAGAGCATCCGCCGGGAGATCGGCGCCGACGACGGCGTGTTCGGCTCGTTCTTCGTCTGGATGGGGAGGGCGCTGCGGGGCGACCTCGGCGAGTCGTGGGTCACCGGCAAGCCCGTGCTCCCCGATCTGCTCACCGCGCTCGGCACCTCGCTGACGCTCATGCTCGGCTCGCTCGCGGTCGCCGTGATCCTGGCGGCCGTCCTCACGATCCCCGCGTTCCGCAGAGGCCTCGCCGGCCGCTCAGATCGCACGGGGGGCGGCGCGGCGGCGGCGTTCACCGCGTTCCCGGACTTCCTGCTCGCCTCGGTGCTGCTCGTCGTGTTCGCCGTCTGGCTCGGCTGGCTGCCGCCCTACGGCTGGCGCGGCCTGGACTACATGGTGCTGCCCGCGCTCTCCATGGGCCTGCCTGCCGGCGGATACCTCGGCCGCATGCTCTCCGATGCGCTCGCCGGCACTTTCGCCGAACGGTGGGTGGCGACGTGGCAGGTGGCCGGGTACTCGCGCACCCGGATCGTGCTCGCCGCGCTGCGCCGCACACTGCCGAGCGTGGCGGCCCCCATGTCGCTCGCGCTCGTGGGCATCACCGCGAGCGCCGTGGTGATCGAGCGGGTCTATTCGATCCCCGGCATCGGCCGCACCACGCTCGGCGCAGCGCAGGCGCAGGATCTGCCGACCCTGCAGGGCGGCGTGCTGCTCCTGATGCTGCTCGCGGTGGCGTTCGGGATCGGCGTCCAGGTGATTCGCAGAGCACTGCTGGGCCCCGCGTTCCGATCGAGTTCGCTCCCGTCGGCGGTCCCCAAGCCGCCGAGCTCCAAGTGGGCGCTGGTGCTTCCCGCGACCATGCTCGCGCTCCTGATCATCATGATCCTGGCCGGCCTTCCGCGAGACCCCTTCGCGCTCGACTACGCGCGTCTGCAGCCGCCGAGCCTCGACCTGCCGTTCGGCGCAGACGCGAACGGTCGCGACGTGCTCGCCCGCGTCGCTCACGGGGCGCTGTCGACGCTCGGCATGGGCGTCGCCGTCACGGCCGTCTGCCTCTGCCTCGGACTGCTCGTCGGCCTCTTCCCGAACGTGAGCGCCGGGCCCATCGAGGTCACCAACGCGGCACCGCCGATTCTCGCCGGCCTGATCGTGTCGGCGATCACCGGGCCCTCCGCCATCGGTGCCGCGGTCGCGGTCGCGGTCGTGAGCTGGGCCCCGCTCGCCTCCCATACGGCCGCGCTCGTCGCCGAGGTGCAGGCGCAGCCCCACGTGAAGATCGCCCCCGTGCTCGGCGTCGGGCGATCCCGGATCACCTTCCGCTACGTGCTCCCCGGCGTGATCGGCCCCGTGTTCAGGCACGCCTGTCTGAGGCTTCCCGGCATCGCGCTCGCCCTCGCCACGCTGGGCTTCCTCGGGCTCGGCCCGCAGCCGCCGGCCTCCGACTGGGGCCTCGTGCTCGCGGAGGGGATGCCGTATGTGGAGCGCGCACCGCTCGTCGTGCTGGTGCCCGCAGGAGCGCTCATCCTCCTCTCGGTGCTCGCGGTCTCGCTGTCGAGCCTGGACTTCGATCTCCGGCGCGGGCCGGGCAGATCCGGCGCGCTCGATCAGCGCGCATCGCAGACCACGCAAGAAATGGAAAGGCAGATAGCATGAACAAGAGACTCCGGAAGGGGTATGCGGGACTCCTCGCCGTCGCGGCGGCGACCGCGCTGGCACTGAGCGGTTGCGCGAACGGGCAGGCGGGGGCGGCCTCGGAAGAAGGAGGCCGCATCAGGGTGGCGTTCATGCAGCCGCCCAAGGCCGCGATGCACCCCTACAGCGACGATGCGTTCAAGTACTCGCGCCTCAGCGCCGCCGAGACCCTGGTGCGCCTCGACGAGGACGCCGGGCCCGAGCCGCTGCTCGCGACCGGGTGGGAGAAGGTCGACGACCTCACGTGGGTGTTCACCCTCCGGGACGACGTGACCTTCCAGGACGGGGCGCACTTCGACGCGGAGGCGGTGAAGACGACGATCGATCACGCGAGCGCGTCCGCCACGCCGCCGCGCGCGCTCAAGGGCGTGAAGCTCACCACCGAGGCGACCGGCGAGTACGAGGTGACCATCACCACCGACATCGCCGACGCAATGCTGCCGAACCGCCTGGCGAGCCCGCAGTTCTCGATCTTCTCGCCCGCGGCCTACGGCGCGGCTGACGGGAGCGTGAACACGATCGGCACCGGCACCGGCCCGTTCGAGCTCACCGAGATCAACGGCAGCAGCACCCTCACGCTCGAGCGCTACGACGACTACTGGGGCGACGTCGCGATCGCCGAGGGGATCGACGCGTCGTTCGTGCCGGACGGCACCGCCAGGGCGGCGGCCATCCGCGCCGGCGAGGCCGATGTCGCCGAGACCATCCCCGTCTCGCAGGTGAGCCTCCTCGACCCGGAGACGGTCAACGAGGTCTACATGCCGCGCACCACCCACATCGCGCTCAACACCGAATCGGGGCCGTTCGCCGATCCCGCCGTGAGAGCCGCCGCGCGCGCCGCCATCGACCAGGACGCGATCGCCGCCACCATCTACGAGGGCTACGCCGACCCGGCGATCGGTCTCCTCGGCCCGGCGCTGCCGTGGGCCGCGGATCTGCGCGGCGACGTCGACTCCTCGACGCCCCCCGCGACGGTCGACGGTGTCGAGATCACCCTCGCCACCTACACCGACCGCGCCGAGAACCCCGAGATCGCGGTGCAGGCGCAGGCGCAGCTCGAAGACGCCGGCTTCGTGGTGAAGCAGGACGTGCGCGAGTACGCGAACATGGAGGAGGAGATGCTGAACGGCGGCTTCGATGCCGTGATCCTCTCGCGCAACACCATGATCGACACCGGCGACCCGCTCTCGGCGCTGATGCAGGACTTCAGCTGCGACGGCGGCAACAACGTCTCGCAGCTGTGCCTGCCCGAGCTCGACACGATCTTCACCGACGGACTGAAGCACGAGCCGGGCGCCGAGCGTCAGAAGGCGACCATGGCGGCCGAAGCGATGGTGCTGCAGAACAGCGCCACCATCCCGATCACCCACGAGCGGGTGATCCAGGGCGAGCTCGGCACCTGGGTCGGCTTCGAGCGCGATCCGTTCGAGCGCCGTCTGGTCACGGAGCACACGAAGCCGGCCGTCTGAGGACGGTTCGCGCGCGCCCGATAGTCTGAAGCTCACCCCACCCGGCTCAGACGGAGGCGCACCGTGGCTTCATCGCAACTCATCCGCTATCGCGCAGGGCGGATCTTCACCGCAGACGACCGGACCCCCTGGGCCGAGTCCCTGCTCGTCGGGGCCGACGGAGCGATCGTCTTCGTCGGCCCCGACGCCGAGGCCTCGCGCTTCGAGGGGTTCGAGCGCACCGTCGATCTCGGCGGGCGGACGGTGCTGCCGGGCTTCGTCGAGGCGCACAGCCACCTCGTGAATCTCGGGCGCTCCCTCGACCAGGTCGATCTGCTCGACGCGACGGACCTCGCGGACGTGCAGCGGAGGATCGCCGCGGCGTCGGCGGAGAGGCCGGGCGACGCCCGCATCCTCGGACGCAGCTGGCTGCTCGAACCGTTGGCCGGGGCCCGGCCCCACCGTTCGATGCTCGACGCCGTGGTCGCCGACCGGCCGGTGCATCTCGTCTCGAACGACCTGCACTCCGGCTGGGTGAACACGGCCGCGCTCGCGGAGCTCGGCATCGACCGGGACACGCCCGACCCCGAGGGCGGCACGATCGTGCGCGACGAGCACGGCGACGCGACCGGGCTGCTGCTCGAGACCGCCTCCCTCGTGCTGATGCGCGGCGGGATCGAGGCGCTCGAGGACGACTCGGTGCGCGACGCTGCGCTGCGGAAGGCGCTCGACAGCTATCTGTCATCCGGCGTCACGGCGGCCGCGGATCTCGGCCTTCGCGCCGCCGAGCTCGCCGCGCTCGAGCGCGCGTGGGAGGCGCAGGCGCTCCCGATCCCCGTCTCGGGCTATCTGCGCATCGAGACGTCGGCCGATCCCGCAGCGCTCGAAGCGCAGCTGCGGCACGCGATCGACACCCGCGCCCGCATCGAGAGGAGCGCTCGCGAACGGGGCGAGCAGGATCCCGCCCTGCGCATCGCCGGCGTGAAGCTCTGGATCGACGGGGTGGTCGACAGCGGCACCGCCGCGATGCTCGAACCGTTCTCCGACGGTTCTCGCCCCGAGGCGCTCTGGGCGCGCGAGCGACTCGAGCCGATCGTGACCGAAGCAGATGCGGCGGGACTGCAGGTGGCGATGCACGCGATCGGCGATGCGGGGGTGCGCCTCGCGCTCGACGCGATCGAGGCGGCCAGGCGGGCCAACGGGGCATCGGGGCCGGCCCACCGGATCGAGCATCTCGAGGTCGTGGAGCCCGGCACCGCCGAGCGCATGGCCGCCCTCGGCGTCATCGCATCGGTGCAGCCGGTGCACTCGGATCCCGCCGTGCAGGTCGACTGGCGCCGCCGCCTCGGCGACGATCGGGTGGACCGCGGGTACCCGTGGGCCGAGTTCGACGCGGCCGGCACCGCGATCGCCCTCGGCACCGATGCGCCGACCGCGCCGTACGCCCCGCTGCAGAACCTCTACGTCGCGACGACGCGCCGCTCCCCCGGCAGGCCCGAGCTGCCGGCGAACCACCCCGAGATGCGCCTCGGACTCGAGCGCGCGATCCTCGCGGCCACCCGCGACGCCGCGATCGCCTGCGGCTGGGCGGCGAACCGGGGCGTGCTGCGCGAGGGCTGTCGCGCAGACTTCGTCGTGCTCGACGCCGACCCTTTCGCCGACGGAGTCGAGGTGCTGCGCGACGCGCGCCCGGCCGCCGTCGTGCTCGGCGGGCGGTAGGGCGTCTCTACTCGACCGTTCGGAGGCGCGGCGTGCGCGGCGGCTCCTCACGGCGACGACCCGTGGCCTCGAATGCCGCAGACATTGCGAGCAATCGGTTGTCGTCGTACGCCCGCCCGGCGAAGGTGAGACCCACCGGCATGCCGATGTCGGCCATGATCCCGAGCGGAACGGTGACCGTCGGGATGCCGAGGTGGCGGGGAACGAGGTTGCCGTTGGCGACCCAGACGCCGTTGCGCCAGCCGAGGTCGGCGGATGCCTCGTTCACGTCCATGTCCGCCGCCCCCACGTCTGCGACGGCGGGGAACACCACGGCGTCGTACCCGTGCTCGTCCATCCACGCCTCGAGGTCGATGCGGCGGGTCTCCTCGAGGCCCTCGAGCGCGGCCTCGATGTGCGGGATCTCGTTCCACGGCGTGATGCCGCGCTCGGCGATGCGCACGTACTCGTCCATGCCGGCGACGAGCTCGCCCTCGCGGTTGGGCAGTGTGCCCGGGTCGTGCGGATAGATCTGCGGACCGTCGACGTCGATCAGGCGGTGCAGAGCCGGGTCTCCGTTGGCCTGCAGGAAGTCGTCGAACGCCCACGCGGTGAGGTCCCACAGCTCGAGGGGCAGGAACTCGGGCGGCACGAGTCCACGGGTCAGGATCGTCGGAGCCCCGGGCCGGTCCCCTTCGTAGTTCGTGAGCACGGGGAAGTCCGTCTCGACCACCTCCGCGCCCGCGGCCTCGAGGTCGCGACGCGCCGCCTCCCAGAGGTCGACGATCGACCGGCGGGTGTCGATCCGCTCCCCCGTCACGCTGCCGATGCCGCCCTCCGGATTCGTGCCTGCCTCCTCGTCCTCGTTGATGTACATGCGAGGGATCGCTATGCGCGTGCCGCCCAGCGCCTCGGCCGGCTTCCCCGGCGCGAGCGCGCCGTACGATGCGGGCCGCACCGCGCTCGGAGCGGGGATCGGCGCCCACGGCTGCATGCGCCACAGATCGCCTCGCGTCTCGGCGTCGTCGGCCACGATCACGTCGAGGATCTCGAGGAGATCGGCCATCGTGCGCGCGTAGGGCACCACCACGTCCATCGTCGGGGTGAGCGGCCAGTTGCCGCGCACCGAGATGACCCCGCGGCTCGGCGTGTAAGCGCACAGCCCGTTGTTCGAGGCCGGGCCCCGGCCGCTCGACCACGTCTCCTCCGCGAGCCCGAACGCCGCGAACGACGCGGCGGTCGAGGTGCCGGCTCCGTTCGAAGAGCCCGACGCGAACGGGGCGGTGAGCCAGTCGGCGCTGTATGGGCTCTCGGCTCGCCCGTACACGCCGCGCTGCATGCCGCCGTTCGCCATCGGGGGCATGTTCGTCTTCCCGAGGCAGATCGCACCGCCCTCCCGCAGCCGTTCGACGGTGAATGCATCGCGCTGCGCGATGAGGTCCTTGAACGCGGGGCTCCCGGAGGCCGCGGTGAGGCCCTTGACCAGGTAGCTGTCCTTCGCCGTGTACGGGATGCCGTCGAGCGGGCCGAGCGTCTCGCCGTGCGCACGACGTTCATCCGAGGCGCGCGCCTCCGCGAGGGCATCGGGGTTGCGCACGACGACCGAGTTGAGCCTCGTGTCGGTCTCCGGTCCGTCGTAGGCGTCGATCCTGGCGAGGTAGGCCCGGACCAGCTCGACCGAGGTGGTCTCGCCGGCTTCGAGCGCCCTGCGGAGTTCGGCGATGGTCGCCTCGACGACGTCGATCATGCCTGCCCTGCTTTCGGCCGCTGCTGAGTGATGCAGTGGATCCCGCCGCCGCCCGGCCAGCGAACCGCCCCATGAGTACGCTACGCTATCCATCTGAGTGGACGGGGATCGTGGTGGGGGATTTCCAGGTCGATGCCGCGCGGCGAGCGCAACAGCACGGCGGTTTCGCGATCGCGGCAGCGCTTCGGCGCGGCGCCGCGTACCGGGACCTTCCCCGGCACACGACCCGGTAGCGGGATCGGGCGGCCTCGGGGCCGCCGACGAGTGCGCATCGAGCGACGGCTCGTGCATTCGAGCAGACGGCGAGGGGGGATACACGGATGACGTTGCGGCGGGTCGAGGACAGCCCCGTTCAGAACTCGGAGATCTCGCTCCGGCTCTCGAGCCGGCTGTATCTGGCCTGGGGCGCGGTCTGGACGATCCTCGTCGCGCTCGCGCTCTTCGCCTTCTGGGCGCGCGCACTGCCGATCCAGGAACCGACCTGGGTGCTCGTGGTCTTCATCAGCATCACCGCGTCTTCGACCTACCTGGTGGCGATCTCGAAGCTCGACACCACGCTCGTGCTGAGCCCGGCCTCGATCAGCCTCTTCATCGCGCTCGAGTCGACCGACTGGGCCGAGGCGTTGGCCCTGTGGAGCACCGCCTATCTGATCGGCATGGCGATCCGCTTCCGCCACTGGAGCGAGACCGCGGAGACCATCGCGTACATGCTCTGCAGCGCGCTGGTGGCGTCGACGGTGCTCTCCTCGCTGGAGGAGCTGGGGACGCCTCGATTCGTCAACGCCGTGGCCTTCGTGAGCGTCTACCTGCTGTCGAGGTTCGCCATCTCGATGTTCCGGCTCACCGTGGCGACGAGCCTCGGCTTCAGGGACGTCCTGGCCGGCACGCTCGTGCTGCGCATGTCGCTCGCGTGGGGCGTGCTCTCCGTCGTCGCGATCGCCGCCGAGGAGGCGCAGCGGCTCCTCGGGTCGTTCTACACGGGTCTCGACATGCACCGCAGCGGCGCGACCGTCATCTTCCTCCTCGGCATCTCCTCGCTCGTGGCCGCCACCTATCTCGAGTCGCGCATCGTCTCGGCTCAGCTCTCCGGCACGCTCGCGGCGGCGAACGGGCTGCCCTGGAGCGCCCGGACCGGCATCGAGCAGCACGCGCTCGCCTACGCGCGCCTCGCGCTGCCGCGCTACAAGATCGAGGTGCGCGACGACGCCAGGCGCGGCCCCAACGAGATCGTCTCGCCGCTCGGCGACGGGCGTCTGGTGGCGAAGCGGGGCACCGCGCAGCGGCCGTTCCTCGTGCAGGATCAGCGCGTGCTCGACGCGATCGCCCATATCGCCGAGACCATGGCGGCGACCTATCAGGAGCACGATCGACTGGCGCACAGCGCGGTCACCGACGATCTCACCGGCCTGCCGAACTACCGCGGCTTCAGGGAGATCCTGACGCGCGCCGCCGAGACCGCGGCCGAGGGCCTGGCCATCGCATACATCGACGTCGACCATTTCAAGGAGGTCAACGACACCCACGGGCACGAGGCGGGGAACACGGTGCTGCGCACCCTCGCGGCGCGGCTGCGCTCCCGGTGCGCCGCGAACGAGTTCGTGGCGCGCATCGGCGGCGACGAGTTCGTGCTCGTCCTCGCCGACGTCGCGACCGAGGAGGCGGGCCGACTGCGCGCGAAGGAGCTGATCGGCGAGGCGAGCGCCCCCATCGTGCTGCCCGACGCCGTCATCGCGCTGTCGCTCTCCGCAGGGGTCGCGTTCGCCGAGCCCGGAGCGGTGGACATCACGAGCCTGGTGGAGACGGCGGACGCCCGGATGTACGCGGAGCGCGGGCGCCAGATCGAGGGCGACTCTTCAGCACTACCCGATCCGCGCGGCGGCCAGGACGTGATCGCGCTCGTCGAGCTCATCAAGAGCGCGATCGAGGAGCGGCGGCTGGTGGTGATGTACCAGCCCATCGTCGACGCCGTCGAAGACCGG
>JASGDX010000176.1:0-7413 GCA_047606985.1 Leucobacter sp.
ACGACGTCCACGGGACCTCCAGGGGTGACGGGGTGAGGGGCGCGGGACCGAGGCGCCGCGGGCTACTGCGCCGCTGCGGTGCGCCCTGCGCCGGGCCGCGGATGCGCGGCGCGAACGGGCTCCAGATAACCAGCCGGGCGGCGCGGCTGTCAACTCCCCGATCCCGCCACCGCTCATCGAGCCCGCTTCCCGCTCATCGAGCTGCGCTGCACTGAGCTTGTCGAAGTGTCGAGATGAGCGAACCACACACCCGCTCTCGAGCCCGTCGAGATGCTCGGCCCGCGGCAGACCCCCGGATCGACGCGGCTGCGGGATCCCGAACCGCCCTTTCCCGCGCCGCCGCCCGATGCTACGCTGAACGGGCCCAACGACGGGCGCCGGCGGCCGTGCAGGCCGCCGCTCTACAACGGATCGTCCGGCACGTACCTGCCGGTGGAGGAATCATGACAACAGTCACGTTCGACAACGTCTCCTGCGTCTACCCGGGAGCGGATCGCCCCTCGGTCGACGGTCTCGACCTCGAGATCGGCGATGGCGAGTTCCTGGTGCTCGTCGGCCCATCGGGCTGCGGCAAGTCGACCACCCTGCGCATGCTCGCGGGCCTCGAGGAGGTCACCTCCGGCCGGGTGCTGATCGGGGATCGCGAGGTCACTGACACGCCGCCGAAGGATCGCGACATCGCGATGGTGTTCCAGAACTACGCGCTCTACCCGCACATGACCGTCGGAGAGAACATGGGCTTCGCGCTCAAGATCGCCGGCGTCGCGAAGGAGGAGCGCAACGCGCGCGTGCTCAAGGCCGCGAAGATGCTCGACCTCGAGCAGTACCTCGACCGCAAGCCCAAGGCCCTCTCGGGCGGCCAGCGGCAGCGCGTCGCCATGGGCCGCGCGATCGTGCGCTCGCCGCAGGTGTTCCTCATGGACGAGCCCCTCTCCAACCTCGACGCGAAGCTGCGCGTGCAGACCCGCACCCAGATCGCGTCGCTGCAGCGCCGACTCGGCGTCACCACCGTGTACGTCACCCACGATCAGACCGAGGCGCTCACCATGGGCGACCGCATCGCGGTGCTCAAGGACGGCCTGCTGCAACAGGTCGGCACCCCGCGCGACCTCTACGAGACCCCGAGCAACGTGTTCGTCGCCGGCTTCATCGGCTCGCCCGCCATGAACCTGCTGCCCGCCGCCGTCTCGGATGCCGGCGTCGCGTTCGGCTCGGCCGCTGTCGTCCCCCCTATGTCCGTGCAATCGACGTCGGTGACGGTGGGCGTGCGCCCCGAGGACCTGGTGCTGGTCGGCGCGGGGGATCCTGGTCTGCCGATCGTGGTCGACCTCGTCGAGGAGCTCGGAGCCGACGGCTACCTGTACGGCCACACCACCGAGGGGGACCGCGTCGACATCGTGGCCCGCGTCGACGGCCGCGCCCATCCCGGCGCCGGCGACGTCGTGACGCTGGCCCCCGTGGCCGAGCACCTGCACTTCTTCGACGCCGAGAGCGGCGAGCGCCTGGGCTGAGCCGACCGCCCGCTCCGCCGAACCTGAGCGAACCGTCTGAGCGTCTTGGACCCGTCAGGTTCTCGCGCTAGCCTGGTGGCATGAGCGATCTGAGACTCGAAGAGCTTTCCGCGGCGACCATCGTCGCCGTGAACAAACTCGGCCTGAAGCCGGGCCAGGAGCAGTTCATCACCCCGGTCTCGTACGCCGCTGCGGCCGCCGTCACCCCAGCCCACACCGCTTGGCAGCGCGTGGTGCTCGACGGCGATCGCGTGGTCGGCTTCATCCACGGCAACTTCGATCCCGATGCTCCTCAGGAGGAGTTCCGCGCCGCGCTGTGGCGCATCAACGTCGACGCAGACGCGCAGGGCAAGGGCGTCGGCACCTTCGCGGTGAACGCGCTCATCGACGAGGCGCGCAGCCGCGGCGTCGACCGCCTCACGGTGCTCTGGGAGCGCGGCGAGGACGGGCCGGAGGAGTTCTTCCTGCACGCCGGCTTCAAGCCGGTCGACGAGACGCCCTACGGCGAGATCGTCGGCGCCATCGATCTCGCCGAGTGAGGCACGAGGGCTCGCCGAAGCCCGTCAGGCGATCCCGTGTAGTGTGCTGCCATGAGCGAAGCGACCTGCGAGGCCTGCGAGCATCACGCGCACGGCTACATCGAGCACAAGGACGAGTTGCTGAAGCGGCTGCGCCGCGCCGAGGGGCAGGTGCGCGGCGTGCATCGGATGGTCGAGAACGACGAGTACTGCATCGACATCCTCACCCAGGTCTCGGCGGCGACGAAGGCGCTCGAGCGGGTGGCGCTGGCGCTGCTCGACGACCACCTGAGGCACTGCGTCGCCTCGGCGGCGGCTGACGGCGGCGAGGTCGCGGCCGAGAAGCTGCACGAGGCGTCGACCGCGATCGCGCGCCTCGTGCGCTGACCTCGGCAGGGCCGGGCGAGGAGCTTCGTCGCCCCTCGCCCCGTCTCGGGCCGGTGCGCGATCAGACGTACTGCGCCGCGGGCAGGCGGCGGTCCGCCGGCTCCGCGAGCGTCTGGAGCGCGCGGCGCAGCGCCGTGCTCGAGGTATGCGCCGTGTAGGGGAAGTAGACGACCTCCACACCGACCTTCGCGAATCGTTCCTCGAGCCGAGCGCCCTTCTCGGTGCCGCGCCAGTCGTCGCCCTTGAAGAAGTGCGTGAACCGCACGTCCCTCCAGGCGTCGAGCTTGTCGGGAGCGTGCTCGATGTAGACCTCGTCCACGAAGTCGATGTGGCTCACGATCTCGGCGCGTTCGCCGGTCGGGATGACGGGTTCGATGCCCTTCACCTCTCGGAGCATCTCGTCGCTGACGACGCCGGCGACGAGGTAGTCGCACTGCTGCTTCGCGTGGCGCAGGAGATTGAGATGCCCGATGTGGAACAGATCGAAGGCCCCTGCGGCGTAGCCGATGCGCTTCATCGTTCTCTCCGATCGTTTCCGTCTCCCTGGCCGTGGCCGGGCGTTCTTCTCATGAGTTGACCCGCACTCCTCGAACCACCTGCAGTTTCAGGGGAGTTCGGCGATTCGAAGAGTGCGGGAGTCTTGCGGACCCGCACCTGCGGTACGAGATCCATGTTCAGTAGGCTCCCTCGTGATGCACCATGACTCGGGCGGTGCGCCACATGATCTGCAGATCGTTCATCAGGGACCAGTTCTCGACGTAGCTGAGGTCGAGGCGCACGCTCTCCTCCCAGGAGAGATCGCTGCGACCGCTGACCTGCCACGGGCCGGTGATGCCGGGCTTGACGTACAGCCGGCGCACCACGGTGCCGTCGTAGGCGGTGACCTCGCTGGGCAGCGGCGGCCTCGGGCCGACGACGCTCATGTCGCCGCGCAGCACGTTCCAGAACTGCGGCAGCTCGTCGAGGGAGAGCTTGCGCAGCACGGCGCCCACCCGGGTCACCCTGGGGTCGTGCTTCATCTTGAAGAGCACGCCGGCACCCTCGTTCATCTCCATCAACTCGCCGAGCCGCTCCTCGGCGTCGACGACCATGGTGCGGAACTTGTACATCTTGAAGAGGCGCCCGTCACGACCCACCCGCTGCTGCGAGAAGAGGATCGGTCCCTCCGAATCGAGCCTGATGAGCAGCGCCAGGAGCGGGGTCATGGCTGCGATGAAGACCAGCGCGAGCGCCGATACGCAGATGTCGAGCCCGCGCTTGAGCAGATGGTATCCGCCCTCGTACGAGGGGATCGTGATCTGCAGCATGGGCAGACCCTCCACGGGGCGGAACGAGATCCGGGGCCCGACCACGTCGGTCACCTGGTTCGAGAGCACGAGGTTCGCCGCGGTCCCCTCGAGCTTCCAGCTGAGCTCGCGCACGAACGAGGGATCGTTCTCGGGGCGGCTGGCCACGACGACCGTGTCGGCTCCGATGCGCGCCGCGACGGCCGCGACCTTGTCGATCGAACCGTGCACCTGATACCGATGGCCGCCGACGACGAGCGGAGCCCGATCGGTCCCGAAGAGGGTGGCGCCGATCACGTGGAAGCCCTGATCACCCGCGCGCAGGGTGCGGATGACGTACTCGACGTCCGCCCGTTCGCCCACGACGAGCGTGCGAAGCGCGTAGCGCCCGTCGGCCCGCTGCCTGCGCAACCAGCGGCGCCAGGCCCAGCGGGAGAGCAGCAGTCCGAGCAGCCCGGCTGCGAGGGTCGCGAAGAGCAGCACGCGGCCGCCTCTCCAGTCGAATGCCAGTGCGCAGATCGCGACCGCGCCGAAGGTCAGGACGGTCGCGTTCGCGACCCGCTGATACTCCGCGGCGCCGGTGCCCAGGCACTTCGGCTCCCGGCTCCGCATACCGCCCAGCAGCAGGTACCACAGCGATCCGAGCACGGCGCAGGCGGCCCAGTCGGTCGGCCGCAGCTCGCCGAAGCTGCGTTCCAGCAGTGCGCTCGCTCCGATGGCGAGGAGCACCACCGCCGCGTCCGACAGCCGGAGCCGCCAGCGGACCCGGCGCTCCCACTTCATGCGGCGCTCGAGCGACGGTGAGCGGCGCGGCGAATGGGCAACCGCTCCCGCGAGCATGTCGAGCCCTGCATCCACCAGCATGTGCGTGTCTCCCCTGCGAATTTCATTCCTGAACTGCAGTCAGATTAGAAATCGCTGAGTGACTCGCACGAAAGTTTACGCAAGCCATACGCAGCGCGTTCTTCCCGCGGGAAAATACACAGGGCCCGACCGTCGATGACGGTCGGGCCCTGTGCTCCGGACTACGTATTCCTCCGGGCCGCGCGAAGCGCGCTACCGGGTGCCGATCTCCCGCCTGAACCACAGCCGGAGCTCATCTCGTCCGCTCACGCGCAGTTTGGTGAAGACGTGGCGCAGGTGGGTGTCGACGGTGCGCACCGAGAGATGGAACTGCTCGGCGATCCACCGGCTCGAGTATCCGAGCGCCGCGAACATCGCGATCTCCCGCTCCCTCGCGGAGAGCGCATCGGTCTGCGGCAGCGGCATCCAGATCCCGAACTCCGTGAGTCTCCTGGCCGATGGGCTGTCCCACGCCGACCGGCCCGTGACCAGCTCCTCGCAGTGCCCGAGCAGCACGGTGGCCATCGGCGGCTCCACGCTTCCCGCGAGGGTCCTGATGCGAGCCATGTAGATGCCGGTGTCCCCGCCCATCTCGTTGGCGTAGAGGTGCAGCGCCTGGAGCTCGACGGCGTCGAGTCGCTCGGTCCTCGCCCACGAGGCGAGCTGGAGGCTGAGCGCCGCCACATCGTCGTCGGCATTCCACTGGCGGGCACGCAGTGTCATCAGGCGGGTGTAGCCGACGAGAACCTGGGAGAGTCCGATCTGCCGGCGCTCCGCGAGCCGGATCGCGCGGCGACTCGCCTCCCGCTCTCCCAGTGCGGCGAGCGCGAGGCCGAGCATCGCCTCCGCCAGGCCGGCGAGGCCGTGGCGATCGTGAGCAGCGAGACGCGCCTTGAGCAGTTCAGCCCGTTGGGCGGCGCGCCGCCACTGGCCGTCGGAGATGCTGATGAGCACCGAGCAGGCCTCGACGAGTCCGGAGTAGTGGACATCGCCGTAGGTGGATCGGAGGAGCTCCTGGTACGCGTGCCGTGCCGCCTCCACCGCGCCCGCCGCCCAGGTCACCACGAAGCCGCAGAAGCTGAGCAGCATCGCGTTGTCGAGCTGGGGATGCTCCCCCATCGCGGCGAACGAGCCGACATGGTCTGCGAGGCGGATGGCCGCGTCGTAGTCGCCGCTCTGGCTCAGGATCAAGGAGGTGGCCAGACGGGCCGGGGTCCGCTCCCACTCCACGGGCATGTTGTCGAAGACATCGGGATCCGGTGCCGCCTCGACGGCCTCGCGCAATCGGCCGGACTTCGCCAGCAGCATCACCTTGGCGCTCCGGATCGCCTCCGAAACCTTCGCCTCGGACCCGGCGAGATCGCGTTCGAGCTCCGCGATGATCGCGTCGGCCTCGACGGCGTCCTCGCGGTCGAACGCGTAGTGCTCGGCCAGCGCGATCCTCAGCTTCGCCTGCAGCAGCGGCGACGGGCCGAGCGAGCGCCTGGTCCGCTCGACGGCGGTGCGCGTGTGCTGGAGCGCCTCGGCGAGGAGTTGGCGGTTTCCGATCGTCCTCGCGAGCTGGACAGCCTGCAGCGCGGCGCTGGTCAGCTGCGCCGTCGAGGCGTCGGGGTGGGCCGCGACCGACAGCGCGATGCGCAGCCGGAGACGCGGGTCGAGCCCGCTCTGCATCTGCAAGGTGTCCCACTGCCACCCCAGCGGCACCTTGCGATCGGCGTCGAGGCCCATGGCCACCAGCCGGAACAGCAGGCGCGGCGACTGACGGGGATCGTCGGAGCCGATCTCCTGCCGCAGCGCGTCGAACAGCTGATTGCTGACCTCCACCACGCGCGACGGGGACATCTGCTGGCGCACCGCGGCGGCCAGCAGCTGGTGCCTGATGCTGAGCATGAACCGTCCGGATCTTCCCGAGCCCATGGACAGCAGGCCCCGATCGCGCAGCGTCGCGACCTGCTCGGGGTCGAGCAGCTGGATGAAGACGTTCTCCGAAACCGGCTCGGCGTGCGCGATGAGCTCGAGCGTGCGGAGCTCATCGTCGGAGCAGCTGCTGCGGACGAACTCGCCGAACTCCACGGGCACGGTCTCGGCCCCCGACATTTCGTATACGACGCCGCGCTGTCTCCCGATGAGGCCCTGGCGCTCGAGCGCGAGCGTCAGCAGAGAGAGCGAGAGCGCGTTCCCGGCGGTGACCCTGTGCCAGCGCCGGAGCGTGTGCAGTTCGATGCCCTCCGCATTCAGGAGGCGCTTCAGGAAGCGGCGGGTCTCGTCGAAGTCCAGCGGAGGCACCGGTATCCGCTTGACCCGCGGGTCCCTCGAGATATGCGCCGCCGCGCCGCTCAGGCGCGTCGCCGTTCCCACGATCCGGGTCCTGCGCGAGCGCACCAGCTCGTCGAGCAGCAGCGTGGCCGCGGGCGAGTACTGGTCGAGCCCGGGAGCGAGCAGGATCAGGGGGCCGTCCTCGGCCTCCCGCTCGATCGCCTCGATCAGCCGTCGGCTCAGTATCTGCGGCTCGCCGAGGTCGGCACCGAGCCGCTCGTCGGAGCCGTCGTCGGTCTCGACGCCCTCGATGATGTCGCGCCCGGGGGGAGCCCCGATGGCGGAGGCGGGATCCGACGGCGCCGCGAGCGGGATCACCGTGACCCGTTCGCCCAACCGCTCGGCCAGCGCGGAGGCGGCCTCGCGGGCCAGCTGTCCCTTCCCGGTTCCGGCCTCACCGATGAGCAGCGACACGCTGCCCGATGGGACGAGAGTGTCGAGGAGCGCCTCGAGGCGCTCCGGAGTGCGGTGGAGAGCTGCACTCCGGAGCGCCTCGAGGCGCTCCTCGACACTCTCGTCCCATCGGGCAGCGTGTCGCTGCTCATCGGTGAG
>JASGDX010000177.1:0-4497 GCA_047606985.1 Leucobacter sp.
ATTTCTTCGTGATCTCTCGACGGGCACCCATCGATAGCTCCTTGCTCATCACGCCAGGAAACTACGCGGACATTTTTATGTGAGGCACACGCAGCCGCTCCCGGACCTTTTAGATGAGTCAAGTCGCGCCCTCCCGGCCCCGCCCGCGCCGGGCTACCCTGTCCCCATGAGCACGCGCGCGGAGACCGTGGACTTCCTCCTCGACCAGCTGGGCGCGCTGCCGGGGATCCGCAGCCGCAGGATGTTCGGCGAGTACTGCCTGTACCTCGACGAGAAGCCCGTCGCGTTCGTGTGCGACGACGAGCTCTTCGTGAAGCCCACGGAGGAGGGGCGCGCGCACCTCGGCGGCGATCCCGAGGAGGCGCCCGCCTACCCCGGGTCGAAGCTGTACTTCCGCGTGAGCGGGGACCGCTGGGAGGACCGGGAGTGGCTGGCGCAGCTCGTCGAGACGACCGCGGCCGCCCTGCCGGCCCCGAAGCCGAGGGGGCCGCGGAAGGCCCGGGGGCCCGCCCCGCGCAAGTAGGCTGGACCGCATGACTGAGCAGGTTTCCGACATCTTCGACCCCGCGGAGTGGGAGGTCGCCCCCGGAGCGGACGGCTACACCGACATCACCGCGCACCTCAGCCGCGACGGTCGCATCGCGCGCATCGCGTTCGACCGCCCGGAGGTGCGCAACGCCTTCCGGCCGCGCACGGTCGACGAGCTCCACGACGCGCTCGAGCGGGCGCGCGTCGACCCGCGCGTCGGCGTCGTGCTGCTGACCGGCAACGGGCCCTCGCCCCGCGACGGCGTCTGGTCGTTCTGCTCGGGCGGCGACCAGCGCATCCGCGGGCGCGACGGCTACAAGTACAGCGACTCCGAGACCGAGGTCGGCCCCGAGGCGCAGGCCAGGGCAGGCCGCCTGCACATCCTCGAGGTGCAGCGCCTCATCCGCTTCATGCCGAAGGTGGTCATCGCGCTGGTGCCCGGCTGGGCGGCGGGCGGCGGGCACTCGCTCAACGTGGTCTGCGACCTCAGCATCGCGAGCCGCGAGCACGCGCGGTTCAAGCAGACCGACGCCGATGTCGGATCGTTCGACGCCGGCTACGGCAGCACCTACTTCGCCAGCGTGGTCGGGCAGAAGAACGCGCGCGAGGTGTTCTTCCTCGCCAGGGAGTACAGCGCCGAGCGGGCGCGCGAGATCGGGGCGGTCAACGAGGTGGTGGCGCACGAGGATCTCGAACGGGTCGGGATCGAGTGGGCGCGCACGATCCTCGGGAAGTCTCCCACCGCGATCCGCATGCTCAAGTACGCGATGAACACGGCCGACGACGGGGTGGTGGGCATGCAGCTCTTCGCCGGCGAGACGACGCGCCTGGCCTACGGCACCGACGAGGCCGTCGAGGGCCGCGACTCGTTCCTGGAGAAGCGCGATCCCGACTGGAGTCCGTTCCCGTACTACTACTGAGCGCGCGGGCCGGAGTTCGCTCTGCCGAGCTTCGCCGGCGGCCGAGCTTCGCGGGCGGTTGTGCTTCGCCGGCGGCCGAGCTTCTGCTGCCTGCTGACCCGCTGCGCCCCTGTCGCCCCGCCGACTCCCCATCTTTCTGCCGACTCCCCACCGAAAAGGCGTGATTTCGGTGGGGAGCCGACGGAAAGGTGGGGGCTCGGCGACTTGACGGCGGCGCGCATCCTTCACACGGGCGACCCGAGTAGCCTGGAACGGTGACTGCGCCCAACGGACTCCGCGCCATCCCCACCGATGACCGCGCCTGGCTCATGGCCGCGCTCGCCGACGCGCTGCGCGGCGGCGCCCCGGTGCTGCCGCTCGGGCCGGAGTCGGCTGCTGGGCCGGGTGCGGCGCAGGGTGCGGGATCGGGCGATGCCGCTTCCGGGAAGGCCGCCGGCGCCGCAGGAAGCCCTGCGACCGCCCTCACCGGAAGCCCCGCCCGCGCCAAGCACGCGGCGGCCCCGATCCCCGATCCCGACTCCGCATCGGACCCCGTCTCCGCGCTGCAGCGGGAGCCGCTGCCGGAGGGCACCGCGGTCGTGGTGCGCACCTCGGGATCGAGCGGCGTACCGAAGGCGGTCGCGCTGAGCGCCGCCGCTCTGCGCGCGAGTGCCGAGGCCACGCACGAGCGCTTCGGCGGTCCGGGCCAGTGGCTCGTCGCGCTGCCGGTGCACCTCGTCTCCGGGTTGCAGATGCTGGTGCGCAGCGAGGTGAGCGGCATCCCGCCGGTGTTCTTCGACGGCGGTGCGGGATCCCGCGCGGCAGGGGACCGGGTCGGCACCGCGGCGGCGAGCGGCGCGGGCGCAACCGGGACCGGGACCGGGACGACCGGGAGCACGGCCGAGCACGAGGGCGCGACCGGCGGCTTCGACCCGGCGCGCCTGCTCGAGATCGCTGAAACGCTCAGCCACGAGCGCCGCTACGTCTCGCTGGTGCCGGTGCAGTTCTCGCGCCTGCTCGACCTGGCCGAGCGCGACGCCGATGCCGCCGACGCGCTGCGCCGCTTCGACGCTGTGCTGGTGGGTGGCCAGGCCGTGCCGCTCGCGATGCGCCGCCGCGCCCACGAGCTCGGAGTGGCGCTCAAGCGCAGCTATGGCATGACCGAGACCGCGGGCGGCTGCGTCTACGACGGCGTGGAGATCGGGGACGTGCGCGTGCGCATCCGGGACGGAGAGGTGCAGCTCGCCGGTCCGTCGCTGGCGCTCGGCTATGTCGGCGATCCCGAACTCACCGAGCAGCGCTTCATCGAGGAGACCGGACGCGATGGTGCGCAGACCCGGTGGTACCGCACGGGCGACGCCGGGGAACTGCTCGGCGGCATGCTCACGGTGACGGGTCGCCTCGACCGGGTGATCATCTCGGGCGGGGTCAACGTGTCGCTCGACGAGGTGGAGCGTGTCGTGCGCGACGTTCCGGGCTGGAGCAGCGCGGTCGCGGTCGCGACGCCGCATCCCGAGTGGGGGGAGCGCGTGAGCCTGGTCGTCGAGACCGAGGAGGGCGCGGCCGCCTTCGACGAGGTGCGCTCCGCGGTTCGGGATCGCCTGGGGCCGGCCGCCGCCCCCGTCTGGGCGACGGAGACCGAGCGGATCCCGCGTCTTGCCGGCGGCAAGCCCGACCTCGCCGCGCTGGGCGAGTGGCTGAGCCGTCTGCGCGCGAGCTTCGCGGAGGTGGGCGCGCTGCGAGGCGCTGAGGCGGGAACGGGCGGCGACGCCAGGTGCGCAGCCGCCGACGCGGCCGAAGGTCCCGCTGCGGAGAGCGCGGTCGCCGATGGCGCGGCCGGAGGGTCCGCGGCGGAGAACGGTACGGGAGAAGCCGGTACGGCGGAGACCCGCGCGCCTGAGACGAGCACGCTTGAAGCAAGAACGCTTGAAACGAGCACAGACGCGCTTGAAACGAGCACAGACGCGCTTGAAGCAGATGCCGAGGAGCCTCGATGAGCGCGAGGGATCGGCGCAGGTCGGGCAACCCGGCCGTGCGGGCCGCGGCCGAGCGGCAGATCGCCGCGGGCGACGAGCCGCGCATCACCTGGCGCAGCTGGATCGGCGGGGCGCGCCTGCGCACGCTGCCGCTCGCGGTCGCACCCGTGGCCGCGGGATCGGGCGTGGCCCACATGGTGCAGGCCTTCTCGTGGCCGCTCGCGCTGCTCGCGCTCGCCGTCGCCGTGTTCCTGCAGATCGGCGTCAACTACGCCAACGACTACTCCGACGGGGTGCGCGGCACCGACGCGTTCCGGGTGGGCCCCGCGCGGCTGACCGGCTCCGGGCTCGTGAACCCCAAGAAGGTGCTCGCCGCCGCGCTCGCGTTCTTCGCGCTCGCGGCGGTCGCGGGGCTCGCGGCGGTCGTGCTGAGCGGGCGCTGGTGGTTCCTCGCGCTCGGCGTGCTCGCGATCCTCGCCGCCTGGTTCTACACCGGGGGCAAGCGGCCCTACGGCTACGCGGGGCTGGGCGAGGCGATGGTGTTCATCTTCTTCGGCCTCGTCGCGACCGTCGGCACCGTGTACCTCCAGACCGAGGTGCAGACGCAGGAGGCGTGGTTCGCCGGCGCGGGGGTCGGTCTCTTCGCGGTGGCCGTGCTCGTCGTCAACAATCTGCGCGACATCCCGACCGACCGCCTCGCAGGCAAGAAGACGCTCGCGGTGCGCTTGGGGGATCGCGCGTCGCGGGCGCTCTACATCGCCTGCGTAGTGCTGCCGTTCGCGGTGCCAGCGATCTTCGGCTTCGCGGACCCCGGCATGGTGCTCGTGTGGTTCGTGCTGCTGATCGTCGCCCCGTGCGTGCTCATCGTGATCACCGCGAAGACGCCGCGCGAGCTGATCCTCGCGCTGCAGCTCACGAGCCTCGCCGCGCTCGCCTACGGCGTGCTGCTCGGGATCGCGTTCGCGTTCTAGGGATCGACCCGCGCCCGCGCTGAGAGCCGCCGGGGCCGGGGCGCGATCCCGCCCGCGCCACCCCGCCCGCGCCACCCACTGAATCCGGGTCGCTTTTTCACAGTGCGGCCCACTCGCACTGTG
>JASGDX010000178.1:0-9760 GCA_047606985.1 Leucobacter sp.
CTCGGTGCTGTTCCTGGGGCGTCACGTGGGCTACCCGATCGCGCTCGAGGGCGCGCTCAAGCTCAAGGAGATCGCCTACATCCACGCCGAGGGCTTCGCCGCGGGCGAGCTCAAGCACGGTCCGATCGCGCTCATCGACCACGGACAGCCCGTGTTCGTGCTGGTGCCGAGCCCGCGCACCTCGCCGCTCATGCACTCCAAGGTCGTCTCGAACATTCAGGAGATCCGCGCCCGCGGTGCCCGCGTCATCGCGGTCGTGGAGAAGGGCGACACCGCCGTGCTGCCCTACGCCGACGACGTGATCCGCCTGCCGCTCGCAGGTGCCTCCTTCGAGCCGCTGCTGCAGGTGATCCCGCTGCAGTGGTTCGCGCTCGAGCTGTCGACCGCGAAGGGCCTCGACGTCGACCAGCCGCGCAACCTCGCGAAGTCGGTGACGGTGGAGTGATCCGCCATGGGCGGAGCGCGTCGGAGTCGGGACTGGGGACTGCATGATCATCGGGATCGGCGTCGACACCGTCGACATCGCGCGCTTCGAGCGTCAGCTCGAGCGCGCGCCGCGCCTGCGTGACCGCCTGTTCACGCACGCGGAGGCGGGGCTGCCTGCGGCCTCGCTCGCCGCGCGCTTCGCGGCGAAGGAGGCGCTGATCAAGGCGCTCGGCGGGTCGGGGGAGCTGCGCTGGCGCGACATGGAGGTGGTTCGGGATCCGGATCGCGCTCCCGCCTTCGCGCCGACGCCCGGACTCGACGCCGCCCTCATGGGGCGGGGCGGGGCGCGGGTGCATCTGTCGATGACCCACGACGGTGGAGCCGCGACGGCGTTCGTGGTGGTGGAGGCGCCGTCGGGGCCGCTGTCGGAGGCGGGCGGTACGCTCGGCGCCGAGGGCGGATCGCCGGCCGGAACGGAGCAGGCATGAGGACAGGTTCGATGCGGGTGGCCGAGATCTCGCTGCCCGCGATCCGGCACAACGTCACCCGCGTGCGCGATCTCACGGGCGGCGCGGTGATCGTGGTGGTGAAGGCCGACGGCTACGGGCACGGCGCGCGGCTCGCGGCCGAGGCGGCGCTCGCAGGCGGGGCCTCGATGGTGGCGACCGCCGATCTCGAGGAGGCGCTCGCGCTGCGCGAGGCCGGTATCGAGGCGCCGATCCTCTGCTGGCTGCACGGCCTGAACGCCGACTTCGACGGCGGGGTGGCGGCCGGCATCGAGATCGGCGTGAGCCACATGCAGCAGCTCGAGGCGCTCGCAGCCGCAGCCGGCCGGGCCGGGCGCGCGGCGTCCATGCAGTTCAAGGTCGACACCGGCCTCAGCCGCAACGGCGCCGCCCCTGAGGAGTGGGAGGCGCTGTTCGGCCGCGCCGCCGAGCTCGAGGGCGAGGGACTCGTGCGGGTGCGCGGCATCTTCAGCCACCTCGCCAACGCCGGCGAGGAGCACGACCTGGTGCAGGCCGCTCGCTTCGACGAGGCGGTGGCCGCCCTCAGAGCCGCAGGCATCGATCCCGAGATGATCCATCTGGCCGCCAGCGCCGCCACCTTCTCGTCGCCGCACCTGCACTACGACACCGTGCGCGTGGGGGTCGTCGCCTACGGGCTCAGCCCCTTCGCCGACAAGACCTCGGCGCAGCTCGGCCTGATCCCGGCCATGACCCTGCGCTCGGAGATCGTCGCGCTGCGGAGCGTGCCGGCCGGCACCGGGGTCTCCTACGGCTACAACCACGTCTGCGAGACCGCGACGACGCTCGCGCTCGTGCCCATGGGGTACGCCGACGGCATGCCGCGCGCGCTCAACGGCGCCGGAGCCTGGGTGACGGTCGCGGGCGAGCACCGGCCCATCGTCGGCCGCATCGGCATGGACCAGTTCATCGTCGACGTGGGTCCGCTCGCCGGGCGCGTCGAACTGGGCGAACCCGTCGTGCTCTTCGGCGATCCCGAGCGCGGTCATCCGCCCGTCGAGATCTGGGCCGGCCTCATGCGCACCATCAACTACGAGATCGTGGTGGGCATCGGCCCGCGCGTGGTGCGGGCGCCGTCCGAGGAGCCGGTGGAGAGCGGCGCGTGAGCGGCCCGGTGCGGACGCGGGTGAGCGTCGCGGATCCCGAGGCCATGCACGAGCTCGGCGTCTCGCTGGGGCGCGTGCTCGCCGCGGGCGACCTGCTGCTGCTCACGGGTCCGCTCGGCGCGGGCAAGACCACCCTCACGCGCGGCATCGGCGAGGGACTCGGCGTGCGGGGTCCGGTGCAGAGCCCCACCTTCGTGCTGGCGCGCACCCATCCCTCGCTGGTCGGCGGGGCGCCGCTCGTGCACGTCGACGCCTACCGGCTGGCCGGCGACGGCGGCAGCGGGGCCGTCGAACTCGACGACCTCGACATCGACTTCGAGGGATCCGTGGTGGTCGCCGAGTGGGGCGCTGGAGTGATCGATACACCCGAGTCGTGGATCGAGGCGGCGATCGAACGGCCGGTCGGCGGATCGGCGGAGGCCGAGCCGGCCGACCGGGGCGCCGCGGAGCCCCGGGAGGACGCCGAGGCGGTGATCGGTCCGGGTACCGGAGCCGACGACGAGGACTGGTCGGAGACCCCGGTCGAGCCCCGTATCGTCACGATCACGGCGCACGGGCCCCGCTGGGCCGAGGGGGTGTTCCGATGACGGGGCGCGCGCCCGGCGCGAACGCGCCGCACGACGAGCCGCCGGCCGGCGACGCAGCCCCCGAGCTTGGACCGCGGGTGCTGCTCGCGATCGACACCTCGATCGGCACGAGCGTGGCGCTCGGCGTCGCCGGACGCGTGCACGAGGCCGCGAGCGACGACCGGCGCGGGCACGCCGAGGCGATCGGCGCGCTGCTCGACCGGGTGCTCAGCGAGAGCGGGACGCCGCCGAGCGCGGTGACGGGCGTGGTCGTCGGCATCGGGCCCGGACCGTTCACCGGTCTGCGGGTCGGGATCGCCGCGGCGCACGCCTTCGCGCTGGGATGCGGGGCGCCGCTGCTGCCGCTGCACGGTCACGAGGCCGTCGCGCTGGAAGCGCTCGAGCGGAGCGCGACCGCCGGTGCGCGCGTGGTGCAGGACGCCAAGCGCCGCGAGCTCTTCGTCACCGACTACGCCGGTTTCGACCCAGCCGGAGTGCCAGAGCGCGTCGCGGGCCCGCGGCTCGTCGCACGGGCCGATCACGAGCCGGCGCCGAACGAGCTCTGGCCGGAGCGGATCCCCGCGGGCGGTCTCGTGCGGCTGGCGGCGCGGCGTCTGGCGGCAGGGCGCGACTTCGAGCCGGATCGGGCCGTCTACCTGCGCCTGCCCGACGTCTACCGGCCGGGACCGCCGAAACGAGTATCGACGTGAGCCCCCGCGATGGCGGGAGCCTCCACCTGCGCGAGGCGACCGGGGCCGATCTCGACGCGATCTGGGGCATCGAGACCGCCGTCTTCGGCCGGGAGGCGTGGAGCCGCGACATGATGCGCGAAGAGCTCACCGCCGATCACCGGAGCTACGCGGTGCTCGTCGACGACGCCGGCGCCGTGCACGGCTACGCCGGGCTGCTCGCGGTGGGCCCCGAGGCCGACATCCAGACCATCGCCGTCGATCCCGAGGCCCGCGGTCGCGGGCAGGGGCGGCGCCTGATGAACGCGCTGCTCGACGAGGCCGCCCGCCGGGAGGTGCGCGAGACGTTCCTGGAGGTGCGGGCCGACAACCCCGTGGCGCAGGCGCTGTACCGCTCGCTCGGCTTCGAGGAGATCGGCGTGCGCCCCCACTACTACCAGCCGGACGGCGTCGACGCCGTCATCATGAAGCTCGAGATGAGGAACCGCCGATGAGCGCAGTCGAACCGCTCGTGCTCGGCATCGAGACCAGCTGCGACGAGACCGGCGTCGGCATCGTGCGCGGGCGCACGCTGCTCGCCAACGCGATCGCCTCGTCGATGGACGAGCACGCGCGCTTCGGAGGTGTGATCCCGGAGGTCGCGGCGCGCGCCCACCTCGAGGCGATGACGCCCACGATCGAGCGCGCGCTCGCCGACGCCGGCGTGACCCTCGACCAGCTCGACGCCGTGGCCGTGACCTCTGGGCCCGGCCTCGCGGGGGCGCTCATGGTGGGCGTCTCCGCCGCGAAGGCGCTCGCCGTGGCGCTCGGCAAGCCGCTGTACGCGGTCAACCACCTCGTGGGCCACGTCGGGGCGGACGTGCTGCAGGGCGAGGGGCTCCGCGAGGGGGTCGGCGCCATCGGCGAGCTCGAGCTGCCCACGGTGGCGCTGCTCGTCTCGGGCGGGCACACCTCTCTGCTGCTGGTGAGAGACCTGGTGAGCGACGTCGAGATGCTCGGCGAGACCATCGACGACGCCGCGGGCGAGGCTTTCGATAAGGTGGCGCGCCTGCTCGGCCTGCCCTACCCTGGTGGCCCGCAGATCGACCGCGTCGCCGCGGAAGGCGATCCGCACGCGATCCGCTTCCCGCGCGGGCTCACGCTGCCCAAGGACCTCGAGCGGCACCGCTACGACTTCTCGTTCTCGGGCCTCAAGACCTCGGTGGCGCGCTGGGCGGAGAAGCACGAGGCGGCACAGCGCGCCGGCGAGGGGGGAGGGGGGTTGGCAGCCCCGCTGCCCGTGGCCGATGTGGCCGCAAGCTTCCGGGAGGCCGTCGCCGACGTGCTCCTCGTGAAGGCGCTCGCAGCCTGCCGCGATCTCGGGGTGCCGCGCCTGCTGCTGGGCGGCGGCGTCGTCGCCAACGCCCGCGTGCGCGAGCTGGCCCGCGAGCGATGCGCGGCCTCGGGCGTCGAACTGCGGGTGCCGCCGCTCTCGCTGTGCACCGACAACGGCGCCATGATCGCCTCCATCGGGGCGCAGCTCATCGCCGCTGGGCACGAGCCCTCGGGTCTCGACTTCGGGGCCGATTCGACGCTCCCCGTGACGCAGATCCAGGTGCGGTAGCTCCCGGGAGCGTACAGCCGCGCCCGGTGTGCGGAGGTGCCTCACTGAAGATTGAGCGCGAAAGTTGTGTTGGCGGATCCGTCGCGAGAACCATTATCGTGGAGGTGCACTGGGGGAAATTCCTCGTCCGCATCCGAACGAAGGAGCAACATGTCCGAGAATCTGTCCAGCGGCCAGCCCGCCTACAGCGCAAAGCCCGCTCCCGTGCCAGGCAAGACGCTCGGCATCGTCGGGCTCATCCTGGCCTTCCTGCTGCCGATCATCGGCCTCGTGATCAGCATCGTCGCGGTGATCCAGTCCAAGAAGGCCAACGCGGGCAACGTGCCGGGCATCATCGGCATCGTGATCGGCGCGATCGGCACGATCGGCTACATCATCCTGATCGTGTCGCTCGTGAGCCTGGCCGGGGCCGGCGTCGACGCGGCCCAGCAGTGCCTCGACGGCGCCACGACGGTCGAGGTCGCGGGTCAGGTCATCGACTGCTCGACGGTCGTCACCGACTGACCGGCAGCCTCCGGAATCGGCACGGCGGCCCGCCAGCTCCCCGAGGGGAACGGGCGGGCCGCTGCGCTGCGCGGCACCGCGCTGTCCCGATGCCGCGGAACCCGCCCGCCGGCTTGCCCGGCGTCAGCAGCGCTCGGCGAGCAGCGCCGCGTGCCTGCCGGCGACCCGGGTGATGAACAGCGTCGCGCTCTCCGGACCGCGCAGCTTCAGCCGCCGCCGCAGCGCTGCCGGGTCGACCTCGGCGCCGCGCTTCTTGATCTCGAGCGAGCCGATGCCGCGCGCCGCGAGCGCGCGGCGCAGATCACGCTCGCGCGACGGCACCTCCTCGAGCACCCGGAACGCGGCGGCGAACGGCGTGTCCACGAGGTGATCGCCGGTGAGGTACGCGATGCCGTCGCTGGCCATGCCGGCGCCGAGGCGCCCGGCGAGGTCGCCGATGAGCCTGGCCCTGATCACGGCGCCGTCGGGCTCGTAGAGGTACTCGCCGAGCCCGCGCACCTGCGCGTCCTCGGCATCGGCCGGAGCGGTGAGCTCGGCGGACCCATCGCCACGCAGCACGAGTGCGGCGCGGCGGATCCCGGGCCTCGCCGCCGCGCCGAACCACAGCCCGGTCTCCACGAGCTGCCCGTCGACCGACACCCACTGCGCCTCCGCGCGATCCGGGATCAGTGCGCGGTCGAGGCCCGGGCCGAGCTTGACGCCCCCCGGCCTGCGCTCGGCGAGGCCGAATGCGAAGGTCAGCGAGGGGGAGTAGTCGTCCGGAGAGGCGACCCGCCGGGTGTCGCTGTGCCCGGCCGTGCGGCGCGCGGGGTCGAGGAAGACGCCGTCGGCGTCGCCCGGGCCCAGCCGCTCGGCATCTCCGACGCGCACCCGCGGCGCTTCGACGCCCAGCCGGCCTGCGAGCGTTGTGAGGTTGTGCTGCGCGAACTCCGCCGTCAGCGGGTCGAGCTCGACGGGGCGCGGCACGATCCCGAGCTCCAGCAGCGCGAGCGACTCGGCGCCGATGCCGCAGCCGAGGTCGGTGACCGAGCGGCACCCGGCGTCGAGGAATCGCCGCGCGTGCAGCCGCGCCACCCGGATCCGCGTGGCCTGCTCGAGTGCGGCCCGGGTGAGGAGCAGTTCGCCGGCGAGGTCGCCGAACTTCGCGGCGGCGCGATCCCGCAGCCCGGTCTGCGTGAGCGCGGCCGCGAGCAGCGCGGGATCGGGACCCTCTGCGCGGAGGAGGCGCGAGACCTCCTCGATGCTCCGGCCTCCGGTTCGCAGCTCCGCGATGCGGGCGAGCAGCGCGACACCCGCTTCGCCCGTCAGTTCGTGCCAGCCGGGGGCCGCGGAAGCGGAACGGGGTGCGGGGGGATCCCCCCGCACCCCGGAAGCGTCGTCGCTGAGAGTCATCTCCGCATCGACTCCTGACGAGTCGTCGAGCTCAGTAGCTGGACGAAGCGGCCAGGCTGCCGAAGACGACGATCATGAAGATGATGTAGATCGTGCCGAGCGCGAGGCCGATGTAGCCGATGATCAGACCGGCGAGGGCCAGGCCCCGCCCGCCCTCCCCGCTCTGCGCGATCTGCTTGAGGGCGATGTGCCCGCAGATCACGCCGACCAGGGAGATGAAGAACGAGCCGACGAGCGCGATGATCGCGAGCGTGTTGGTGGGGGGAGCCACGGCGTAGGCCTGCTGCGGGGCCGCGTACGGCTGCTGCGGCGCGACGTACTGGGGCTGCGGGGCCGCGTACTGCGGAGCCTGAGGCGCGGCGTACTGGGGCGCCTGCGGGGCCTGGGGCGCCGGCGGCGCGGCGTACTGCGGGGCCTGCGGCTGGCCCGGCTGCTCGGGGCTTCCGTTCGCGGAAGGCTGGTTCTGAGACATTGCTCGGTCCTTTCGTGGTGCAGCGTGCTCGGCTGCTGGCTGTGGTGCGGCGCCGCGGGTTCCCGGACGGGATGGTCAGTAGGAGTCGAAGCTCGAGGCGGCGGAGCCGATGGCCCCGATCATGGTGAAGATGAGGCCCACGTACACGACGATGAACAGCGCCAGGAACGCGAAGTAGGAGTAGCCGATGATGAGGCCGGTGAGGGCGAGGCCGCGGCCCGCGTCGCCTGTGCGCTTGATCTGCCCGAGACCGAGGTGGCCGAAGACGATGGCTGCGATGGGCGCCAGGAACGCGAGGACGATGGCCAGCAGCGCGTAGGTGTTGGTCTGGCCGACCGTCGTCGCGGTCGACTGAGGGGCTGCGGGTGCTGCGGCGTAGCCCGGCGCGGCGTACTGCTGCTGGTGCACCGGCTGCTGGTACTGCTGGCCCGGTCTGGTGTAGGCGGGCTGGCCGTTCTGGGGCAGCGGCGTCGTCGGCTGCGTGGCGCCCGGCTGCTGGGGCTGGTTCGGCGTGGACATGAGTCCTCCTCGGTGCGATTGCGGTTCACGGTGCCTGGCCGTTATCGTTCTGCATTCTCAATTCTAGGGGGAGGAGTGTCGGGCAGGACCAGGGAGGCGGGCGGTTCGGGATCCCGCGCACCCGCCCGCGCCCCGCTCGTCGCGCGGTCCGACGCCGCTGCGCAGGAGAGCCGGCCGATGAACTCGCGCCCCGTTCGCTGTGCGCGATCCCGCGCCCGCCGGTTGGCACTCCCCTTGCGAGAGTGCCAACGAGGGCCCTAGAATCTGCTGTAGGCCCGCTCGCACTGGGCGGGCGCGAGAACCATTCAGACATTGGAAAAGAGGTCAACTGTGTCGGTTGCCATCAAGCCGCTGGAAGATCGTATCGTCATCAAGCAGGTCGAGGCGGAGCAGACCACCGCTTCCGGTCTGGTGATCCCCGATAGCGCGAAGGAGAAGCCCCAGGAGGGCGAGGTCGTCGCTGTGGGTCCCGGCCGCGTCTCCGACAACGGCACGCGCATCCCGCTCGATGTCGCCGTCGGCGACCTGGTGATCTACTCGAAGTTCGGCGGCACCGAGGTCAAGGTCGGCGGCGAAGACTACCTCGTGCTCTCGGCCCGCGACATCCTCGCGGTCGTCGAGCGCTGAGTTCGCGCACGCGCCTCTCGGGCCCGCGGATCCTCGGATCCGCGGGCCCGTTCGCGTCTCCGGAGCCTACCCGGACCCGGCCCCGAGCTTCCTCCGTCCGCGCGGTCGACCGTCTGCTGGGAGGCGCCGCGCGGGAGTAGACTGTGCCGGTGAATCGAACGCGCGCCGGACTGGGATACGGGCTGGGAGCGTATCTGCTATGGGGGGCCTTTCCCTTCTACTTCGGCCTCATCGCGATGGTCGGGCCGTACGAGACCGTGCCGTGGCGGGTGTCGACGACCCTCGTCTTCTGCCTGATCCTCGTCTCGCTCACGCGCCGCTGGCGGCAGGTGGGCGCGATCCTGCGCTCGCCGCGCCTGCTGGGCTGGTTCGCTCTGTCGTCGCTGCTGCTCTACGCGAACTGGCAGCTCTTCATCGTCGGCGTGATGACCGGGAACGTGCTCGAGACATCGCTCGGCTACTTCATCAACCCGCTGTTCACCATCCTCATCGGCGTGGTGGTGCGCAAGGAGCGGCTCTCCCCGATGCAGTGGATCGCGGTCGGGATCGCCTCGGCCGGTGTGACCGCGGCGGCGATCGCCTACGGATCCTTCCCGTGGATCGCGCTCGGCCTCGCGGTGTCGTTCGGCCTGTACGGCGCAGTGCACAAGCACGCGGGGGAGGAGGTCGACGGGATCACGGGGCTCACCGTCGAGACCCTGGCCTCGCTGCCGGTGGCCGCTGCGCAGCTGATCGTCGTCTCGAGCCTGGCCGGCGTGAGCGCGTTCTCGTTCGGGCCGGGGACCGCGGTGCTCGTCATGTTCAGCGGCGTGATGACGGCGGTCCCGCTGATCCTCTTCGGCGAGGCCACGCGCCGGTTGCCGCTCTCCTACATCGGCTTCCTGCAGTTCCTCACGCCGATTCTCGGCTTCCTCTACGGCTATTTCGTGATGCACGAGGCCATGCCGCTGAGCCGATGGGTCGGGTTCATCGCCGTGTGGATCGCGCTCGTCATCCTCGTGGCCGACATGCTCCGGTATCAGCGGCAGCGCGGAGCATCGGAGCAGGCCGGGGCGCCGCGCCGGAGCGCGGGTGCGCGGAGGACGCGGAGCGTCCGCCCGCGCCCGCGGAGCCGCGACAGCGGCTGCCCTGAGGGCGAGGCGTCGGATCAGCCCGCGGAGCGGAGCAGGGGCCCGCGATGGATCCGGCGTTCTCCGTCGGCGCAGACCAGCACAGGCCCCGTTCCCTTAGAGGTTCCGCCGATAGGTGTGCCGTAGCGAGGATGTGCTCACCGGATTTCTGGCAAGGCCGAGGAGGAGTGTCTTTGCTGGACTGTAAAGTCGACGACGAGAA
>JASGDX010000179.1:0-3825 GCA_047606985.1 Leucobacter sp.
ATTCGGCCGAACCGATCTTGGCGGCCCAGGGGTAGTAGAGGCTGGCGCGGGAGGCCGTGGCCCCTGTGATGCGCTCGCCCTGGTAGAGCCGGTTCTCGAGGTTCACCACCGGGATGAGCGCGAGGTTCTCGACCATGCTCCGCTGCCCCGTGACGAGGAGCTCCGCGCGCTTGTCCTCATCGAGCGTCCCCAGGGCATCGCTCACGCTCTGCGTCAGCACCGGATCGTCGTTGTTGCCGTAGTTGTAGGCGCTGAGCGGCGTGAACTCGCTCATGCTCACGATGGGATCGGCGACACCGGCTCCGTACTCCCAGACGATGAATGCATCGTAGGCGGCCCGTGCTTTCTCGTCGAAGTAGAGTTCGGTGAAGCTCGTCATCGGCAAGGTCTCGAAGTGCAGTTTCAGCCCGATCTGCTCTCCTCCGGCCGTGAGGATCTCGGCGATCTTCTGCTCGGCCTCGCTGTCGGCCGGGATGGCGATGGTGAGCTCGGTGCCCGCGAGCCCGGCGTCGTCGACGACCTGCTTCGCCTGTTCGACGTCGAACTCCAGTTCGGGCAGCTCTTCGGCCGCGGCCTCCCACGTGTCTCGCGCGTACCCCCATGCTCCGGGCTGGATCGGGGTGTTCGCCGGGACGGCCGTGCCGCGGAAGACGGTCTGCGCCACGGCTTCACGGTCGAGGATGAGGCTGAGCGCCCGGCGAGTCTCGAGCTGCTGCATCGGCCCCTCCTTCTCCGTCGGCCGGATCGCCATCCAGTCGGTGCCGAGTCCCAGCACGAAATCGCCCTCACCGGTATCCGCGAGCTTCTCGGTGGCCGAGAGCGGTGGCATGTAGGCGCCGTCGATGTCGCCGGCGAGCAGGCTGTTGGCGACGGTGGACTCGTCGGTCACGAAGGTGAGGTCGAGTTCCTCCACCATGGGCCGCAACTCGGGGTCCCAGTAGTCGTGGTTGGCCTTGAGCACGATCTTGGAGCCCGACTTCCACGAGTCGAAGGCGAACGGACCGGTGCACATGATGCCGCCGCTCGCGGTGCCGTAGGCGTCACCGGCCTGCTCGACATAGGCCTTGCTGCCGATGATGCCGGCCGCGGTGGCGAGCATGCGCTCGAAGAGAGCGTCGGGTTCGCTGAAACGCACGGTCACCTCGCGATCGCCAGTCGCCTCGATCGACTCGACGCGATCGTAGAAAGGCGAGGCCCAGTAGGATCCGGCGTCGGGGTCGAGGTGCCGGTTCAGGCTGAACGCGACGTCCTCGGCGGTGAGCGGGGTGCCGTCCCAGAAGGTCACGCCGTCGCGGATCGTGAACACGGTGGTCAGGTCGTCGGGGTGCTGCACGTCTTCGGCGAGCGCCAGGGAGAGCGACATGTCCTCGTTCTGACGCATCAGTCCCTCGCACATGTTCGCGAGGGTCGTGTTGTCCGAATCGGCGTAGGCGTAGATCCAGTCGAGCGACGAGGGCTCGCCCCAGATGAGATTCCAGGTGACGAGATCGAGGGGTCCCGAGCCCGCGGGAGTGCCGGTCTGGTCGCGCTGCACATCCAGGGTCACCGGTTCGCTCGGCTCGTCCGCGGCTCCTGAGCAGCCGGCCAGGGCGAGCGCCGAGACCGCGAGCGATCCCACGAGCACACGCTGCATCGTCTTGGGGAGTGCCATCACTCCGCCTCCTTTCGTTCCGTCGCGGGCCAGAAGTCCCGCACCGCGACCAGGTCCTCGGGCCCGTCGGCTCCGATGAGAATGTTCCGTTCGAAGGTGGCGCTGCTCGCGCCCACCGTGACGAACTGCTCGATGGAGATCACCATGCCGGTCTCCAGCACCAGCTCGGAGTCGTCTCGCACCCACGGGCGCTCGAAGCCGAGGCCCAGGCCGTGCCCGCGCGCCGGGAACTCCGCGGCGTCGGGGTCGATGCCGGCATCGCGCAGCATCGCGGTGCCGATCGCCGAGGCGCCACCGAGCCGGGCGCCCGGCACCAGGCGCTCGACCACGGCGTCGACCGTGCCCTTCGCGAGCGCATACGCGCGCTCCTGCTCCTCGGTCGGCGCCGCTCCCACGACGGTGCTGCGCGCGAGATCGAAGAAGTAGCCGGCGTAGACGCCGCTCAGGTCGACCGTGAAGAGGTCGCCGGCCTCGAGCGGGCGGGAGCCGTGGGTGGGGAGCCGATGGTCGTCGGCTCCTCCGTCGGCGCGCGTCGTGAAGACGAAGGCGTTCGCGAGCACCGCCTCGTTGCGGGCGACGACCTCGGCCATCGCGGCGACCGCATCAGCCTCGGTCGCTCCGGGCGCGAGCGTCGCGAAGCCGGCCTCGAGCGCCTCGCCGGCGATCCCGGCCGCCCGCCGCATGAGCGCGATCTCCGCCGGGGACTTTCGCAGCCGGAGCTCCTCGACGAGCGCGTCGTCCCACTCGACCTCGAGCCGCGCGAACCGGTCGTCGTCGAGGAGCTTCCTGACGTGATGGCCCGACATGGCGTCGCCCGCGACCAGTGCGAGCCTGCGGATCCCGGAGCGCTCGCCGAGACCGTCGAGCACGTCGCCAGCGAGATTCCGGTCCCCGGCGCCGAAACGGGCGACTGAGCCGGTGAGACCGCACGCGGCCTCACCGCTATCGGGGTCGTCGGAGAAGAGCACGACCTCATCGCGCGTGACGAGCAACGCGCACAGGCCCCGATCGCTCCAGACGCCGGGAACATCGCGAATGGTCGGAAAGACCGGGTAGAACCCGGTGAGGTACCGCAGGTCGGCGATGCGATCGACCGATCCGCCGCCGCGCCCCCAGACGAGGGCGGCGTCGAGACCGCGGCGATCGAACGAATCGCGGAGTCTCCGCACGCGCTCGGCATACTCGTCCGCGGTGATGAGGTGGCGTGATCCGGCAAGCATGGCGGTCGTCGAACTCCTTATGCTTCGTCGCGGTGGAAATATCATCAGTTGGTCGGACCAAATGACCAACTGCCCATGATGCTATCTCGCCGCATGCCGCATGGGAAGCCCGGACTCGAGAAATTTTCACCCTCGTAGCACGCGCGCAACACGCACCCGGGGAATGGCACGGGAGCGGAGACCCGGCGAAGGGACGACCGCCTACCGCTTCGCCAGAGCCCGCTCGTACACCTCGAGCATCGCCTCGGTCTGCGCCGACTGCAGGAAGCCGGCGGCCTCCGCCTCGGGCACGCGATGCGATCCGGGATCCGCGGCGAGCGCCGCCACGGCCTCGCGCAGTACGCCCGCCAGGGCCGAGACGCCGTCGCCGTCCCGGGGCACCCGCCATCCGGTCGACACCGCGACGTCGTCGGCGATCTCGGGATCGCAGAACACGGTGGGAGTGCCGAGCGCCGCCGCCTCGAACGGGGTGAGTCCCTGCGTCTCGAAGCCGATCGAGGTCTGCACGAGGGCATAGGCGTCGCGCAGCGCGACCAGGGCCTCGCGGTGCGGCACGGGCCCGGCGAGGGTCACCCGATCCGCGATCCCGAGCTGCGCGACGCGCTCGCGCACCCGGGGCAGCAGCAGCCCCGCCCCGTGCAGCACGACATCGGCGTCGACGCCCGACTCGGCGACGGCCTCGACGAACTCGAGCACCCTCTTCTCCCGGCTCATGCGGCCCAGCCACACGAGCCGCGGCCGGTTCCGCGGCGAGCGCGGTATCGCCCGCACCTCGGCCAGCGCGTCGTCGTCGACGCCGCCGCGCGTCACGAACACCTCGGCGGCCACGCCGTGGCGCTGCAGTTCGTCGGCGAAGTGGCGCGAGGGCGCCGTGACCGCGGCCGCCTCCGAGGCCAGCTCGGCGAGGTAGCGCCAGGCGCCGCGCGCCCGCCGGTCGACCGCGCCGCGGCACCC
>JASGDX010000180.1:0-8797 GCA_047606985.1 Leucobacter sp.
CAGGCCCCGCGGGCCCGGCTACTCGTCCAGCAGGCGCAGCGCCGCCCACAGCTCGGCGCGAGTGTCGGGGGAGTCGAGGTCGGCCTGCAGCAGGCCGGCCGCCGTCTGCACGCGCGCCTTGAGCGTGTGCCGGTGCACGCCGAGCTCGGCCGCAGCCGGGCTGGTCTGGCCGTGGTGCGCGAGCCACGCGGCGAGGCTCTCCTCGATGGCGTCGTCGTGGCGGCGGTCGTGCTGGCGGATCGGGGCCAGCAGCCCCTCGGCGCGGCGCCTGGCCTCGGGATGCGAGCCGAGCAGGTGCAGCAGGCCGTCGTGCAGGGCCGGCAGGTAGTCGACGGGGGCCTCCGCACCGCTCGCGACGGAGTAGGCGAGCGCGCGATCCGCCTGCTCCACCAGATCGCCGAGTCCCTGCAGCGTTCCCCGCTCCGAGATGCCGGAGGCGACGCGGTGCGAGATCAGCAGGCGGCGGATCGCGAGCAGATGGCGCGTCTCGGCGAGGATGATCGGGGATCCCTCGTGCATCGCGGTGATGAGGCCGGGGCTTCCCGCGTCGAGCGAGTGGAGATCCTCGAGCAGCCCGGGATCGGGGCGCGTCTCGGCCGGGAAGCGGGCCACCACTACGGGGCCGTGCGGCAGGCGCGTCAGAGCGCCGCGGCTGAGGGTCTCCGCGAGCGCGAAGTCGCCGACGAGCAGGAGCCGCACGATGGCCTCGCGCAGCGCGGCCTGGGCGGCGTCGATGCCGCTTCGGTGCTCCAGCTGCACGGTGGCGAGCGCCGCGACGAGCCCGATCAGCGTGCGCTCGGCGGTGTCGGGCGCGCCGTGATCCTCGACCACCAGCGCCCCGAGCACCTGGCCCTGGCGCCCGAGCGCCTGCATCTGGATGCCCTGCCCGCGCTCGGAGCCGATGCGGCCCGCGCTGAGGCCGCGCTCGATGAGGTGCCGCGTCTCGCGGCGGATCCACTCCGCCTGCACCTCGGCGCGGGCGGTCTGCGGCGCGAACTCGACGATGCGCCCCGAGCGGTCGGTGACGCAGACCCACCGGCCCAGCCGCGAGGCCGCCTCGCGCAGCGCGGCGCCCAGCCCGTCGCGGTGCAGGGACGCCCCGGCCACGGCGCGCTGGGCCTCGAGCGCCCAGAGATCGCGCTCGCGGGTGCGGGCGTCGAGGAGGCGGGCCGCGGTCTGCACGATCTCGATGAACGCCGTGTCGTACGGCACGCGGAAGAGGGGCAGGCCGAGTCGGTCGCAGGCCGACACGATACGGGCGGGCACCCGGTCGAGGTGCAGGCCGACGGCGACTCCGAGCGCGGTCACCCTCGCGCGTACGAGGCGCCGCACGTACGCGTCGGCGTCGTCGCGACTGTGCACCGCCGAGAAACGCGCGCCTGTCGTGAGCAGCACCGTGCGCGGGGTGAGGAAGGGCGTGGGATCCTCGAGCTCGCTCACGTGCACCCACTGCACGGCGCGCTCGGAGACGTCCTCGTCGGCGCCGGCGATGAGCACGAGGCGCAGCTGGTACTGGCGCAGCAGCTCGCCGAGGGGGATCGACGGCTGCGGGGCAGCGGGGGAGGCGGCATCGGGCGTCTGCTGCCGCTTCGGGACCGCCGGGTCGGACTGCGGCTCTGCCATGCGCCTCCTCAGATCCCTGTTCGCCAAAATGTCGAAAGTATTGAGAGATTTACACCATTGTGGCATACGGGACCGGATACGGTCGGGGTTAGGCTGATCCGGAATCACACGAATCCGCATCGTCACCGCGCCGCGGGTTCCTCGGCCCCAGGCAAGGAGAATCATCATGGTCGATGTCGTCGGCGGTCCCTCGCTCCCGCAGGAGCGCAAGCTCGTCACCAGCATCCCCGGCCCCAAGTCGCAGGAGATGCTGGCCCGCAAGAACGCCGCCGTTGCAGCCGGCGTCGGCGTGGCACTCCCCGTCTCGATCGTCGCCGCGGGCGGCGGCGTGATGGTCGACGTCGACGGCAACTCGCTCATCGACCTCGGATCCGGCATCGCCGTGACCGGCGTGGGCAACGCCGCCCCGGCCGTCGTCAAGGCGGTCACCGATCAGGTGCAGCAGTTCACCCACACCTGCTTCACCGTCACCCCCTACGACGGCTACGTGCGCGTCGCCGAGAAGCTCAACGCGCTCACCCCCGGCGATCACGAGAAGCGCTCCGCGCTCTTCAACTCGGGCGCCGAGGCGCTCGAGAACGCCGTCAAGATCGCCCGTCACTACACGAAGAAGAACGCGATCGTCGTGTTCGACCACGGCTACCACGGCCGCACCAACCTCACCATGGGCATGACTGCGAAGAACATGCCGTACAAGGACGGCTTCGGCCCGTTCGCCCCCGAGGTCTACCGCGTACCCGCCTCCTACCCCTTCCGCGACGGGCTCACCGGCGCCGAGGCCGCTGCGGCCGCGATCACCCAGATCGAGAAGCAGGTCGGCGCGTCGAACCTCGCAGCCGTGATCATCGAGCCGATCCAGGGCGAGGGCGGCTTCATCGCCCCGGCCGAGGGCTTCCTCCCGGCGCTCCAGGAATGGGCGACCGCCAACGGCGTCGTCTTCGTGCTCGACGAGGTGCAGACCGGCTTCGCCCGCACGGGCGACCTGTTCGCCGCGAACCACGAGGGCGTCGTGCCCGATCTCGTGACCACGGCCAAGGGCATCGCGGGCGGCCTGCCGCTCTCCGCCGTGACCGGCCGCGCCGAGATCATGGACTCCGCTCACGCCGGCGGCCTCGGCGGCACCTACGCGGGCAGCCCCATCGCCTGCGCCGCCGCCCTCGCCACGATCGAGACCTACGAGACCGAGAACCTCACCCAGCGCGCCCGCGAGATCGGCGCGATCATCGAGGAGTTCTTCGCCGATCTGCAGCAGCGCGACGATCGCATCGGCGACATCCGCGGCCGCGGCGCCATGCAGGCGATCGAGCTCGTCGAGTCGGGCTCGAAGAAGCCCAACGCCGCGCTCACCGGCGCCATCGCGAAGCACGCGGGCGAGCAGGGCGTCGTGCTGCTCACCTGCGGCACCTACGGCAACGTGATCCGCTTCCTCCCGCCGCTCTCCATCCCGGACGAGCTGCTGCGCGAGGGCCTGCAGGTCGTCGCCGACGCGCTGGCCGCCAACTAAGCAACCGAAAGGAAATCTCGAACATCATGGCTTTGAAGCCCAACGAGCAGGAACTGCTCGATCGCATCCAGTCGGGCCTCGGCATCGGCGGCGCGTGGGAGGCCTCGGCCTCCGGCGCGACGTTCGACGTGGTGGATCCCGCGACCGGCGAGGTGATCAAGTCGATCGCGGACGCCTCGGTCGAGGACGCGGTGCGCGCGCTGGACGCGGCCGTGGCGGCCCAGGAGGGCTGGGCGAACACGCCGTCGCGGGTGCGCTCGGACATCATGCGCCGCGCGTTCGATCTGCTGATGGAGCGCAAGGACGAGTTCGCGCTGCTGATGGCGATGGAGATGGGCAAGCCCATCGACCAGGCCCGCGGCGAGGTCGTGTACGGCGGCGAGTTCCTGCGCTGGTTCTCGGAGGAGGCCGTGCGGGTGCAGGGCGACTACCGTCAGAACCCCGAGGGCACGGGCAACATGGTGGTCTCGCATCTGCCCGTGGGCCCGTGCTACTTCGTGACGCCGTGGAACTTCCCGCTGGCGATGGCGACCCGCAAGATCGCTCCTGCGCTGGCCGCGGGCTGCACCTCGGTGATCAAGCCCCCGGCGCTGACCCCGCTGACCACGATCTACTTCGTGCAGCTGCTCGAGGAGGCCGGCCTGCCCGCCGGCGTGGTGAACGTGGTGCCGACGTCGAAGTCGTCGGCGCAGTCGGCGGCGCTGCTGTCGGACCCGCGTCTGCGGAAGCTGTCGTTCACGGGTTCGACGCCGGTGGGCGTGAAGCTGATGGAGCTCGCGGCGCAGAACGTGCTGCGCACCTCGATGGAGCTGGGCGGCAACGCCCCGTTCATCGTGTTCGAGGACGCGGATCTGGACAAGGCGGTCGAGGGGGCGATGCTCGCGAAGTTCCGCAACATCGGCCAGGCGTGCACCGCGGCGAACCGCATCATCGTGCACGAGAGCGTGGCGGACGAGTTCGCCAGGCGCGTGAGCGAGCAGGTCGCGGCGATGAAGATCGGCCGCGGCACCGAGGAAGGCATCGATATCGGCGCGCTCGTGGAGGAGAAGGCCGTGACGAACACGGCGCGTCTCGTGGCCGACGCGATCGAGACCGGCGGCGAGCTGCTGGTGGGCGGTGAGGCGGTCGAGGGTCCCGGCAACTTCTTCCAGCCGACCGTGATCGATCACATCACCCCGCAGGCCGCGATCATGCGCGAGGAGATCTTCGGCCCGGTGCTGGGGATCGTGCGCTTCTCCACCGAGGAGGAGGCGGTCGAGATCGCGAACAACACCGAGTACGGCCTCGTGTCCTACGTGTTCACCGAGAACCTGGGTCGTGCGCACCGCATGATCGAGAAGCTCGAGACCGGCATGATGGGCGTGAACGTGGGCATGGTCTCCAATGCCGCCGCCCCGTTCGGCGGTGTGAAGCAGTCGGGCGTGGGCCGCGAGGGCGGCTTCGACGGCATCCACGAGTTCCTGTCGACCAAGTACACGCTGATCCCGCGCTCGTAGCGCGGTGCGTCGCGAAAGGCCCGGGATCCCGAACGATCGGGACCCCGGGCCTTTCGCGTGCTACGCCGGCCGCCTGTCGGCGGCAGAAATCGCGCGACGCTGCGCGTCGCCTACCCAGCGATTTCTGCCCACCACAGCGCGGTCTCCCCGTAGCGCTTCTCGCGCAGCAGAGCGAGTCCGGCCGGCCAGGCCGGCTCGGGGGAGCGGCTGCTGCGTTCGACCAGCACCGCGCCGTCCGGGGCGACGAGCGGCACGAGGGCCTCGAGGTTCCCGGTGAGTTCGGCCTCGCCGAGGTCGTAGGGAGGGTCGAGCAGCACGACGTCCCAGCGGGGTTCGGGATCGGGTCCGGCCTCGCGCAGCCCGTCGAGGTAGTGCTGCACCGACTGCCGCACCACCTCGATGCGCGGCGCCGATCCCGCAGCCCCGATCCGGAAGGCGCCCAGCACCGTGCGCGCGTTGCGCGCCGCAACCTGCGCAGCCGCCGCGTGCTTCTCGACGAGCACCGCCTCCGCCGCGCCCCGGCTCGCTGCCTCGAGGCCGAGCGCGCCCGAGCCGGCGTAGAGGTCGAGCACCCGGCAGCCCTCCACGAGGCCCCACGACTCGAGCGCGGAGAAGATGGCCTCGCGCACTCGGTCGCTCGTGGGGCGGGTGCCCGATTTCGGTACTTCGAGGCGCAGGGATCCGGCGGTGCCCGCGATGATTCTGGTCACCCCACGAGGGTAGCGCCTCCGCGCCCGCGCGCCCCGTCCGAGGGGTCGTGTCAGAGGTCGCCGCTACGCTGGAGGCATGAGCCAGGCCTCCCTCGACACCCGCCTCGACGGCGTCGTGGGCGCGCGCACCGCGAAGCCGCTCGAGCGCGCCTTCGACATGCGCACGGTGCGCGACCTGCTGCTCCACTTCCCGCGCCGCTACTCGCGCCGCGGCGAGCTGACCCCGCTGCGCGGCCTGCCGATCGGGGAGCAGATCACCGTGGTCGCGCAGGTGCTCGACGTGCGCGAGCGGCGCATGCAGCGGCGCAACGGCAGCCTGCTCGAGGCGCGCATCACCGACGGCACCGGCACGCTCGCGCTCACCTTCTTCAACCAGCAATGGAGGGCCCGCGACCTGGTCGCCGGCCGCTGCGGCATCTTCGCGGGCAAGGTGAGCGAGTACCGGGGCCAGCTGCAGCTGCAGCACCCGGAGTACGAGCTGTTCGAGAACCGCGATGAGGCGCCCGGAGGCGAGCAGCTCGACGAGGCCGCGGCGAAGGCCTGGGCCGAGACGCCCGTGCCGATCTATCCGGCGACGGCGCAGGTGCCGAGCTGGACGCTGCAGCGCGCGATCGAGCTCGCCCTCGACGCGCTCGGCCCGATCCCGGACCCGCTGCCGCGGGCGCTGCGCGATGCGGAGGGGGTGATGGAGTTCGGGCGCTCGCTCGAGCTCGTGCACCGCCCGCAGCGCGATGCGGACTGGCGCGCAGCCCGGCACAGCATGCTCTTCCGCGAGGCCTTCGAACTGCAGCTGGCGCTGCTCGACCGCCGCCGCCGCGCCGGCCTCGAGGCGAGCACGCCCCGCCCGCTCCCCGACGCCGATGAGCCGGGGCCAGGCCCGCTCGCGCGCTTCGACGCCGCGCTGCCCTTCGAGCTCACGGGCGACCAGCGCCGCGCGGGCGAGACGCTCTCGGCCGAAATCGCGGCGCCGCATCCGATGCACCGGCTGCTGCAGGGCGAGGTCGGATCGGGCAAGACCCTCGTGGCGCTGCGAGCCATGCTGCAGGTCGCGGGCGCCGGCGGGCAGAGCGCACTGCTGGCGCCGACGGAGGTGCTCGCGGCGCAGCACTTCCGCTCGATCGTCGACGCGCTCGGCCCCGACCTCGCGGCCGAGCTGCGCCCGGTGCTCCTCACCGGCCGCATGCCGGCGAAGGAGCGCAAGCGCGCCCTGCTCTCCCTCGCCTCGGGGGCCGCGCTCATCGCCGTCGGCACCCACGCCCTGCTCGGCGAGGGGATCGTCTTCGCCGACCTCGGCTTCATCGTCGTCGACGAGCAGCACCGCTTCGGCGTCGAGCAGCGGGAGGCCCTGCGGCGCAAGGGATCCCAGCCGCACGTGCTCGCCATGACCGCCACGCCGATCCCGCGCACCGTCGCGCTCACCGCGTTCGGCGACCTCGAGGTCACCACCATCCGCGAGCTGCCCCCGGGCCGCCAGGGCATCGAGACCTTCGCCGTGCCCGAGCTCGAGATGCCGAAGCGCGCCGCCCGCGTCTGGGCGCGCGCCGCCGAAGACCTGGCGGCGGGGCGCCAGGTGTACGTGGTCTGCCCCGCGATCTCGGCCGGGAACGTGGATCCCGAGCTCGATCCCGAGACCGCCGGCATCGAGACCGCCGACGCCGAGGCGGGCGGCGCCGAGCGGAGCGCAGCCGAGTCCGGCCCGAAGCGCCCCCTCGCCAGCGTCGAGGACACGGTGGCCGAGCTGCGGGCGCGCCCGGAGTTCGCGCGGACGCGCGTCGAGGGCCTCGACGGCGGCATGAGCTCGGCCGACAAGGACCGCATCATGCGCGACTTCGCGGCAGGCGAGATCGGGATCCTCGTCGCCACCACCGTGATCGAGGTCGGCGTCAACGTGCCCAACGCCTCGATGATGATCGTGCGCGACGCCGACCGCTTCGGCATCTCCCAGCTGCACCAGCTGCGCGGCCGCGTCGGCCGCGGCGAGCACGCGGGGCTGTGCCTGCTGATGACCACCGCCGAGCAGGGCACGGTCGCCCGCGAGCGCATCGACTCGGTCGCGAGCACCTCCGACGGCTTCGCCCTCGCCGAGATCGACCTCGAGCTGCGCCGGGAGGGCGACATCCTCGGCACGGCCCAGTCGGGCGGCCGCTCCACCCTGCGGCTGCTGCGCGTCGCCGAGCACGGCGAGCTCATCGTGCGCGCCCGCGAGCTCGCGGCCGAGATGCTCGAGCGCGATCCCGAGCTGCGCGAGGCCCCGGAGCTCGCCGCGCTCATCGCCCGCGAGTACGAGGCCGGTCACCTCGAGAACCTCGCGAAGTCGTAGCGGCCCCCGAACCACGGTACCCAGGTACCACTCGGAACAGCACCGCGGGCCGATTCGCAGACGCCCGCGGCTCCGTAGCTTGGAGGAGAACGATGCAGCGGCATCGGGATCGCAGCGCACGGAGGAGTACCACCATGATCGAGGCGCGAGGCCTGAGCAAACGATACGGCCGGAAGGCCGCCGTCGACGACGTCAGCTTCACCATCCCCGCCGGTCAGGTGACCGGCTTCCTGGGCCCCAACGGCGCGGGCAAGTCGACCACCATGCGCCTCATGCTGGGTCTCGACCGTCCCACGGAGGGCACGGTCACCGTGAGCGGCCGGCGCTACCGCGACGCCGCGGCACCGCTCACCGAGGTCGGCGCCCTGCTCGACGCGAAGGGGGTGCACCCCGGCCGCACCGCCCGCAGTCACCTGCGCGCGCTGGCCGCCACGCACGGCATCTCCGACCGCCGCGTGCACGAGGTGCTCGAGCAGACGGGCCTCTCCGCGGTCGCGAACAAGCGGGTCGGCGGCTTCTCGCTCGGCATGGGGCAGCGGCTCGGGATCGCTGCAGCGCTGCTCGGCGATCCGCAGGTGCTGATCCTCGACGAGCCGGTCAACGGGCTCGATCCCGACGGGGTGCTGTGGGTGCGGCAGCTGCTGCGCCATCTCGCGGGCGAGGGGCGCACGGTGCTGCTGTCGAGCCACCTGATGAGCGAGATGGCGCAGACCGCCGACCACGTCATCGTGCTCGGCCGGGGCCGCGTCGTCGCCGACACGCAGATCGCCGAGCTGCTCGCGCGCCCGGGCGGCGAGCGGGTCTCGGTGCGCAGCCCGGAGGCCGCGAGGCTCGCCGCGCTGCTCATGGCCGAGCCGCGAGACGGAGCGACGCTCGAGCCGAGCGGGGAGGACCGCTTCACCGCGATCGGGATCCCCGCCGCCGAGATCGGACGCGCCGCCGCGGCACACGCCATCGAGCTGCATGAGCTCAGCCCCGTCGCCTCGAGCCTCGAGGACGCCTACCTCGAGCTCACCCGCGACGAGGTCGAGTACGCAGCCGCCTGAGGCTCGAAACGCTGACGCCCGAAACGCAAACGCAAAGGAACCCATCATGAACTCCACCATCATCATCGACGCGAGCCAGGCGCCCGAACCGGGCCCCG
>JASGDX010000181.1:0-4755 GCA_047606985.1 Leucobacter sp.
CGCCCGCACCCATGCCCGCACCGCCCGACCCCGGCCCCGAGGCCCCGTCCCGAGCAGCGACCGCGGCGCCGGCGTCCCAGTCGTCGATCGCGGCGGAGCGGTGCTGCGACGAGACGTGCTCGACGTAGCACCGCGCCTCGCGCGCTTCGTCGGATCCCGCGGGCCGGGCCGCCTCGGCGCGCCCGCCGGACGCGGCGCCCCGACCGGGCTCTCCATCGTGCGCGGCGGTCGGCCGATCCCGCAGCTGCTCGCTCATGCCCCCCATTCAACCATCGCCCGAGCGCACACGATCTGCGCGAGCGCACACGATCTGCGCGCAAATGTCGTGTGCGCTCGGGCAGATCGTGCGCGCTCGGCGGCATACGGGCGGCAGCTCGGCGGCATGCGGCATCTCGGCGGACAACCGGGGCCCGTGGTGGCGCCGGCCCCGCCCGGCTACCCTGGGGCCAGGGAATGCGCCCCGCGGTCTCCGCCAGGCGCGTCGGGTCGGGAAGATGAGGAGACGGCAGTGAACGACAGGATCGGCATCGTCTGGAACCCGTCCAAGACCGAGGAGGGCGAGTTGCGCACCGCCGTCGACGAGGCGCTCGCGCGCGTCTTCGGCGAGGCGGAGGACCGCCCCGAGTGCCTCTGGTTCGAGACCAGCGAGGACGACCCCGGCCTGGGCGCCGCCGGCGAGGCGCTCGATCGGGGCTGCACCGTGGTGGTCGCGGCCGGCGGCGATGGCACCGTGCGCGCGGTGGCCGAGCGGCTGGGCGGTTCGGGATCGCCCGAGGCCGAGCTGGGCGTCGTGCCGCTCGGCACCGGCAACCTGCTGGCCCGCAACCTGGGCATTCCGCTGGGCGATCCGAGGGCCGCCTTCGAACGGGTGCTCGCGGGCGGGGCGTCGCCGCTCGACCTCGGCGAGGTGCGGCTGCGCACGGGCGGCGGCGCGGAGGACGGCGACGCTGACGGCGGCGACGCGCAGCGCATGGGCTTCGTCGTGATGGTCGGCTTCGGCATCGACGCGCAGATGATCGTCGAGACCGACGACGATCTGAAGGAGAGGACGGGCTGGCTGGCCTACGTCGAGTCGCTCGGCAGGGCGGCATCCGGCACCGAGGTGGTGGAGTTCTCGCTGCGGCTCGACGACGACGATCCGGTGACCGAGCGGGCGCACACGCTGCTCGTGGCGAACTGCGGCAGCATCCAGGGCGGCATCACGCTGCTGCCCGACGCGGAGCCCGACGACGGCGAACTCGACCTGCTCGCCCTCCGCGCCGACGACGCCGGCGCCTGGCTCGACACCATGAAGAACATGGTGTGGGACAACGGTCTGAAGCGCCTCATCACGGGAGCCGGCGAGGCCGAGAGCTCGGGATCCACCGCCCACCTGCGCGCCCGCAGCGTGCGGGTGGAGCTGCCGCAGCCGCTCGCCTTCGAGGTCGACGGCGACGACGTCGGCGAGGTGTCGGCCTTCGAGGTGCGCGTGCTGCCGGGAGCCCTGCGGGTGCGCTGATCCCGAACCGGCTGCGCCCAGTAGAATCGGCGCACCGGGCGGACCGGCGAAGCCTGGCCGCAAGAGACGAGGAGGATCCGGCATGCGCGCAGTGCTGATCGAGGAGAGCGGCGCGGCGCCCCGCGTAGCCGACGACGTCGACGAGGCGGGGCTGCTCGGTTCGGGATCGGCCGCGGTCTCGGGACCGGCGGTCGAGCTCGACGTGCTCTTCTCCTCCGTCAACTACAAGGACGGGCTCGCGCTCGCGGGGCACGGCATCGCCCGCGCCTGGCCGCTGATCCCGGGCATCGACCTGGTCGGGCGCGTGACCGCCTCCGATGTCGACGACTGGCGGCCGGGCGACCTCGCGGTGCTCGACGGCGACGATCTCGGCGAGACCCGCCACGGCGGCTTCGCGACGCGCGCCAGGGTGCGCCCGCACGCGCTGATCCGCCTGCCCGAGGCGATCAGCCCGGTACGGGCCGCGGCGATCGGCACCGCCGGGTACACCGCGATGCTCTGCGTGCTCGCGCTGGAGGACGCCGGTCTCGCCCCGGGCGACGGCGAGGTGCTCGTCACGGGAGCGGCGGGCGGAGTCGGCTCCGTCGCGATCTCGCTGCTCGCCGGCCGCGGGCACCGCGTCGTCGCATCGACCGGACGCGCCGAGGAGCAGGCCGGGTACCTCGAGCGGCTCGGCGCGGCCGAGGTGATGGATCGGCGCGAGCTCTCCGAGCAGGCCGGGCGACCGCTGCAGAGCCAGCGCTGGGCGGGCGCCGTCGACTCGGTCGGCTCGACCACCCTGGCGAACGTGCTCGCCCAGACGTGCTACGGCGGCACGGTCGCAGCCTGCGGGCTCGCGCAGGGGGTCGACCTCCCCGCGACCGTGATGCCCTTCATCCTGCGCGGTGTGACCCTCGCCGGGATCGATTCGGTGCACGCGCCGCGGGATCTGCGGCAGCGCGCATGGAATGCGCTGGCCGCCGAGCTCGACCTCGAGATGCTCGACGGCCTGACCACGACCATCGGGCTGGCTGAGACGATCCCGTACGCCGGCGAGATCCTCGCCGGCCGCGTGCGCGGTCGCACCGCGGTCGATGTCGACCGCTGAGCGGGCCCGGGCGGCTCGGACGGCGGGGACCCGCTGTCAGCTTCCTCACCAGGGGCTCGAAGCTCGCTCATCGCGAAGTCTGCGATCCTGAGTCGTATCGAACCGCAGACCGCGTGAGGAGCCCCGTGCAGAAATCCCAGAAGATCCTCATCGGCACCGGCGCCGGGGTGCTGGCGCTCGCCGTCGCGGTCGCGATCGCGGGGCCCGTCGTCTACCGCGACTTCATCGCGTCTCCCGCGACGCCCGCTCCCACGCTCGGCGGCGAGGCGAGCATGCTGACAGAAACCGCGGGGGAACCGCTCGATCCCGCGGCCCTCGCCGGCGCCTGGACCGTCGCCGAGGGGTCCGAAGCCGGCTACCGCGTCGACGAGGTGCTGAACGGGACCGATGTCACGGTGACCGGGCGCACCGATCAGGTGACGGGCGGGTTCACGATCGGGTCGGACGGGCTCACGCTCCAAGCCGCCGACCTGACGGTCGACGTCGCATCCATCGCCACGGACAGCGATCAGCGCGACGCCTACTTCCGCGACCAGGCGCTGCACGCCTCCGAGCATCCCGAGGCCACGTTCTCGCTCACCGAGCCGGTCTCGCTCGACGCGGCCCCTGCCGCCGGCGAGGTCGTGCAGACCGAGGCGACGGGCGATCTCACGATCGCGGGGGTCACCCGGTCGGTGACGATCACGGTCGAGTTGCGCTCCGACGGCGCGACCGCCGAGATCGCGGGATCGATCCCGATCGTCTTCGCCGATTTCGGCGTCGAGGCGCCGAGCCTGGGGTTCGTGAAGGTCGAAACGACGGGCTTCGTCGAGTTCCAGCTCACCGCCGAGAAGTCGTGAGTCTCCACGCTACTTGAGGCGCGGATCCCGATGCATTATAACCTGAACACCACCCACGGGAACGATGCATACCTGCGAATATACTGTCAGGATCCGCCCCGGCCTGGCGCTTCGGTTCCGGATCACCCATACTGATAAGCGGGGAATCGAGTCGTGCACGACTCGAGAGGTCGAGGTGCGGTACTCCTGCCCGTCGGCGATGAGAGTACATGTCGAGGCGAAGGTGGGGGAATCCTGGACGACTGGTCTCTCGACGCCGATGCCGCCCTTCTCGCGCGATGCCGCGACGGAGACGCGAGCGCGTTCGCCGAGTTGTGGAGCCGCCATCGCGGAGCGGGTCTCAGCGCCGCCCGCAGCATCGCGCCCGGTCTCGACGCGGAGGATCTCGTCGCCGAGGCGTACACCAAGATCTACGAGCTGATCGCCGACGGCCGCGGCCCGCATGGCGCCTTCCGCCCCTACCTGTACCGAGTCATCCGCACGCTCTCGGCCGACGCCTACCGCTCTCCCGAGGACGCGAGCGGCGAACTCGAGGACATCCCAGATCTCGCCGAGGCGGGTCCTTGGGAGGACAACCACTTCGACCTCAACGCCGCGGCCCGCGCCTTCGAGTCCCTCGACGAGCGCTGGCAGTCGGTGCTCTGGTACACGGAGGTGGAGGGCATGCCGCCGCGCGAGGTGGCGAAGCTCATGCGCATCTCCCCCAACGGGGTCTCCAAGCTGCACAGCCGCGCCAGGGACGCTCTGCGCTCGGCATGGGTTGAGGCGCATGTCACCCGGCAGATCGCCGATGCGGAGTGCCGATCCACCCTCGAGAATCTGCAGCGCTACCGCAGGGGCAGGCTCACCGCCGGCCTGAACCGGCGGGTGGAGGCGCACCTCGCCGAGTGCTCCGACTGCGCGAAGGTCGATCAGGAGTACTCGGTGCTCAACCAGCGGCTCGCGCTGGTGCTGGCCGGCATCTTCGTCGGCGGCGGAGCGGCGGCTGCCGCGGTCGTCGGCGGCGCGGGTGCCCAGCCCGCCATGGCGGCGACGCTCGGAGAGGCCGGGAAGCCGTCGCAGGTCGGCGCTGCCGGAAGCGGGTTCTCCGTGCCGGCGATCGCCGCGGCCGTCGCCGCGGCTGCGGTGATCGCGGTGGGCGGCGTCGCCCTCGGGGTCGCGCTGCTGCAGCCGCCAGACGCGCCTCCCGCGACGGCGTCGGTGGAGAAGGACACCATCGTTCCCGCCGGCTCCGAGAGCGACGCCGCGTCCCGCGGCGACCGGGGCCCCGGTGGCGATTCGTCGCCCTCCGATCGCAAGACGAAGCGGATCCCCGATCACGAGACGAAGCG
>JASGDX010000182.1:0-3874 GCA_047606985.1 Leucobacter sp.
CCGTCCCCGCTCCCGCGAGCGCCCACACCGTCATCACCACCGCACCGATGAGCCCGGCCATCGAGAGGTTGACGAGCGTGCGGCCGATCGGCATCCCGTAGCGCACCACGGCGCCCGGGTCGAGCAGCGCGCGCTCCGCGGCCGCGCCGCCGATCCCGAGCCCCGCCAGCAGTGCGGCGAGCGCCGCCGCGATCAGCAGGGCGGGGGCGAGGACGCGCAGGTTCCGGGGCACCCCTCCAGCCTAGCCGCGCGGCCTGCGCGCCGACCCGGATCGGGCGCCTGGGGACCGGAGCGCGGCCCGCTGCGCCTGCCCTTCTCCCTTCCCTTTCGGCGGTATTCGCTCCTTCTCCTCCGCCCGCCCTCCCTCTCCGCCCTCCGCCCGCCCCTCCTTCTCCTTCTCCGCCCTCCCGCCCGGCGGAATCCAGGCCACTTTCACACAGTGCGGCGCTCGGACACTGTGACAGAGTGACCCGGATTCCGCGGAGAGAGCGGGCGGAGGCAGGAACGAGGATGACAGCACCGGCACCAGCCAATCGAGCGCCCGCAAACGCAGAGGACCCCCGCCGACGAGCGTCGGCGGGGGTCCTCTGGGAAAGCGTGTTACTTCACGGCAGCCTTGAGCTTCGAGCCGACCGAGACCTTCACGCGCTTGCCTGCGGGGATCTCGATGGTGTCGCCCGTGCGCGGGTTGCGGCCGGTGCGGGCAGCGGTGGTCGCGGTCTCGAAGGAGATCCAGCCCGGGATCGAAACCTTCTCGCCGGCGGCGACGGTCTCGGAAACCGCGGCGAAGAGGCCGTCGATCACGCTCGAGACGGCGGCCTGGCTCTGGCCGGTCTCGGCGGCGATCTTCGCGACAAGCTCAGTCTTGTTGAGTGCCATGTTGTGTCCTTCCAGGGCGAAGACGCGTTGCGGTCCGGCCCCTGATCTGTTCAGGTGTTCCTCCCGATTTGGGAGGGTCCGATCGGTTGATCGCTACGAATCTACCCCAATTCGGCGGAATCCTGCGGAATTCCGCGGGGAATTCGTGTCGCGGGGCGTCAAATTCAGCGCTGGGCGAACCGCGCGTCACGGTTCGGGGACGATCGAGCGCCCGGCGGCGGCTCGCGGAGGGCGGGCGGTGCCGTGCGCCGATCCCGCGATCCGACGACCCCGCGCGGGCTTCTCGCGATGCGACAAGCCCGCACCCGGGTGCGCCGGCGGTCAGGCAGATCCCGCCTCAGGGCGATCCCGCGATCCCCGTGCTGCGATCCCGAGACCCGATGAGCCCGCCCCCGCAACGGCCTCCACGATCCCGCACGCCCTCGGCCGGGTGCGCCCGCAACCCCGCGATCCCACGTGGAATCGGCGCCCGAAGCCGACCGCCCCGCACCGCTCCCGGAAACGCGAAACGGGCGCGGATCCCGAAGGCTCCGCGCCCGTCAGCGATCGCCGCGCTTACCAGGACGACTTGGTGATGCCGGGCAACTCGCCCCGGTGGGCCATGTCGCGGAAGCGCACGCGCGAGACGCCGTACTTCGACAGCACGCCGCGGGGACGGCCGTCGATGACGTCGCGGCTGCGCACGCGCACCGGCGAGGCGTTGCGGGGCAGCTTCTGCAGGCCCACGCGAGCGGCCTCGCGGCTCTCGTCGGTGCCGTTGGGGTCGATCAGAGCCTTCTTCAGCTCGAGGCGCTTCTCGGCGTAGCGATCGACGATCGCCTGGCGCTTCTTGTTCTTCGCGATCATGCTCTTCTTCGCCATGATTAGCGCTCCTCTCGGAAATCGACGTGCTTGCGGATGACCGGATCGTACTTCTTGAGCACGAGGCGGTCGGGGGTGTTGCGGCGGTTCTTCTTGGTCACGTAGGTGAACCCGGTGCCCGCGGTCGAGCGGAGCTTGATGATCGGACGTACGTCCTTGTCCTTCGCCATTAGAACTTCACCCCGCGCTTCTGCAGATCAGCGATGACGGCCTCGATGCCACGGGCATCGATCACCTTGATGCCCTTGGCCGACAGGGTGAGGGTCACCTTGCGGCCGAGCGAGGGCACGAAGTAGGTCTTCTTCTGGATGTTCGGGTCGAACCGGCGCTTGGTGCGACGGTGCGAGTGCGAGATGTTGTGACCGAAGCCGGGAACGGCGCCGGTCACCTGGCACACTGCTGCCATGGTGTTTCCTCCAATACCGTGAGACCGGACGGTCTCACCCAAGATCTCTTGTCTGCAAGGGCACGGGATCTTCTCCGATGATCGCCCTCACGGTCTGCGCGATGGGACTTCGCACAGCCAAAGATCAAGCTTACGCGGCCGCGGGCCCGGGCGCAAGCCGGCGATGAGACTCACGAAAGATGCCCGCGAAACGCCCTCGGCCGGGCCCGCCTACCTCGCCCCGAGCGCGCACGTTGTTTCCGAGGGCGCACGATATGCGCGCATATTTCCTGTGCGCTCGGGAAGGTCGTGCGCCGTCGGCGCGCGGGTGTTGGGGTGGGCGCGGGCGTAGGCTGGGCGGGTGGACGATGGGCGGATTCGGGATCACGGGGCTCGGGATCACGGGGCTCGGGATCGCGCGGCAACCGATCCCGCAGCACCCGCCCCCGCGGCCGATCCCGCAGCACGCACCCCGGAGGGCCCGCGGCGAGCGCGCATCCGCTACGTGGCGATCGGCGACAGCTTCACGGAGGGTGTCGGCGACGAGCCGTCCGACGGCTCGGTGCGCGGCTGGGCCGACCTCCTGGCGCAGGGCATCGCTGACGCGACGGGGGAGCCGATCCAGTACGCGAACCTGGCGATCCGCGGGCGCCTGCTCGCCCCCATCATCGCGGAGCAGCTGGAACCGGCCCTCGCCCTCGGCCCCACGCTGGTCACCTTCAACGGCGGCGGCAACGACATGCTGCGCCCCGGCACCGACCTCGCGTGGATCAGCCGGGAGACGGAGCGCGCGCTGATCCGCATCCGCGAGGCCGGCGCCGAGCCGCTGCTGCTCGCGGGCGCCAATCCCACCGCGGGGCTCCCCGGCGGAGCGCGGGTGCGGGCGAAGGGCGACGAGCTGGTGCGAGAGGCGCGCGGCATCGTCGATCGGCTCGGGATCCGCTTCGCCGACAACTGGAGCGACGCCGAGCTGGGCGGTCGCCAGTACTGGTCGCCCGACCGCCTGCACCTCGCACCGGTGGGGCACCGCCGCGTCGCGGCGAACGTGCTGCGCGCGCTGGATCTCGCGCCCCCTGAGGAGTGGACGCTCGAGGCCGCGCCGATCCCGAAGCCCTCGCGCCGCGAGCAGCTGCGGTACACCCGCGAGCACGTCGTACCGTGGGTGCAGCGGCGCCTCACGGGCCGTTCGAGCGGCGACGGGCGCACGGCCAAGTACGCCGAGTGGACGTGGGTCGCGCCGCGATCCTGAGCCTCGCCCGCCCTGCGATCCGGGCGCTCTGCGGCCCGTCCCGCACGCACCTCCGCGCCTGATCCCGCGCCCCGCGATCCCGACCCGACTCGCGCCGCTCGCCGTCCGGTCCGCAACCCGCGCGATCCCGGCCTCGCCGTCGCCCGCGAGCCGGGCGGCCGACGCAGGAGGGACCCTCTCGACGGGCGGAAAAATCACCTGGAATCGCGGAACCGGGTGACTTTTCCGCCCGTCGCGGCGGGTCGGCCATCGCCCATCGCGGCCCGCCCCACCGTCTACCGCCACCGCCTACCGCCACCGCCTACCGCCCGCGCCCGCGCCCGCGCCGCGTCACACCGCGTCGCACCCCTGGCCCCTGCCCGCGACCCCGGCTAGGGTGGGCCGCATGGTCGCATACAGGTACCTCGGCAACAGCGGGTTCAAAGTCTCGGAGATCACCTACGGCAACTGGGTGACGCACGCCTCGCAGATCGACGACGAGGCGGCGATCGCCACCGTGC
>JASGDX010000183.1:0-5870 GCA_047606985.1 Leucobacter sp.
AGATGGTCATGCCCGGTGACACCACCGACATGACGGTCGAGCTCATCCAGCCGATCGCCATGGAGGAGGGCCTCGGCTTCGCGATCCGCGAGGGCGGCCGCACCGTCGGCGCCGGCACGGTGACCAAGGTCGTCGAGTAAGTCTCGCGACAGACCTCGGCATAGCCGACTGGGACTCGTCTCAGACTCAGAAGAACCCCCGGGAGGAATCCCGGGGGTTCTTCGCGTTCCCGGGGCGTCCGGCGAGCGCCGCGAGCCGTGGCCGTGCCGCCCGCGCCGCGAGATCGGGAACTCCCCGCGCCACACGGTGCGCGGACGGCGAGCGCTGAGGAACGACCGGTATCCTCTGAGGGGGCCCGGTCGGGTCGGGAGCGATAGAGGAGAGGAAGGCCGAGTGCCGCAATCAGCCGGAGCGCGCGTCGCCCACTTCGTGCGCCAGTACGGGCTGCTCTTCGTGCTCGACTCGGCGGCCTGGGCCGTGGCGATCCTCGCCGCGCTCGTGCTCCGCTTCGACTTCAACCTCTCGCGCATCCACATCGGCTGGACGCTCACGGTGATCGGCGTCGTGATCCTGCTGCAACTGCTCGGCGGCTGGGCCTTCTGGCTGTACCGCAACCGCTACGAGGTGGGCAGCTTCGACGAGGTGCGCTCCCTGGTGCTCGACGTCACGGCCGTCATGATGGTGTCCTGGGTGTTCGCCTACCTCGTGGGCTACGGCAACGGGATCCCGCGCAGCACCCTCATCATCGCCGCCCCGATCTCCTTCAGCCTGATGGGCGTCGCCAGGTACGTGCTGCGCCTCTACAACGAGCGGCGCATGAAGCCGGGGGAGGGCGCCGAGCGCACCCTGCTCTACGGGGCGGGCTACCTCGGCGTGCAGACCGCGAAGCGGCTGCTGACGGACGCGAAGGGGGCCGCGCTGCCGGTCGGCTTCATCGACGACGATCCGGTGAAGCGGCACCAGGAGGTGCGGGGCGTGCGCGTGCTGGGATCCCTCGAGGATCTGCCCGAGATCGCGCGCCGCACCCGGGCCACCCGGCTCATCGTCTGCATCGGCGACGCCGACTCGTCCCTGATGCGGCGGGTCGACGAGGCCGCGGACCGGGCTGGCATGACCGCCATGGTGCTGCCGCCGCTCGAGCAGATCCTGCAGAACGCCTCGGTGATCTCGAACGTGCGGGAGCTGTCGATCGAGGATCTCATCGGCCGCCACCCGGTGCGCCTCGACACGGGATCGATCGCCGAGTACCTCCAGGACAAGCGCGTCCTGGTCACGGGCGCGGGCGGCTCCATCGGCTCGGAGCTGTGCCGCCAGCTGGCCCGCTTCGCGCCGCGCGAGCTCATCATGCTCGACCGCGACGAGACCGCGCTGCAGGAGAGCCAGCTCTCGATCAGCGGGCACGGCCTGCTCGACACCAACGACGTGGTGCTGGCCGACATCCGCGATGCGGCGACGCTCATGCAGATCTTCACCGAGCGCAGGCCGGAGGTGGTGTTCCACGCGGCGGCGTTGAAGCACCTGCCCATGCTCGAGCAGTATCCCGACGAGGCCTGGAAGACGAACGTGCTCGGCACGCTGAACGTGCTGCGCGCCGCCGAGGCGGCCGGCGTGGGCGCCTTCGTCAACATCTCGACCGACAAGGCGGCCAACCCGACGAGCGTGCTGGGGCACTCGAAGCGGGTCGCCGAGAAGCTCACGGCGTGGATGGCGGAGCGCACGGGCCAGCGCTACCTCTCGGTGCGCTTCGGCAACGTGATCGGCAGCCGGGGATCGATGCTGCCCACGTTCCGCAAGCTCATCGACGCCGGCGGGCCGGTCACCGTCACCCACCCCGAGGTGACGAGGTACTTCATGACGATCCCCGAGGCCTGCCAGCTGGTCGTCCAGGCCGGCGGCATCGGCCGCCGCGGGGAGGTGCTCATCCTCGACATGGGGGAGCCGGTGCTGATCCTCGACGTGGCGAAGCGCATGATCGCGCAGTCGGGCAAGGACATCGACATCGTCTTCACCGGCCTGCGGCACGGCGAGAAGCTGCACGAGGAGCTCGTGGGGGAGGGGGAGGGCGACGAGCGCCCCTTCCACCCGAAGATCTCGCACGCGCGCGTCGACACGATCTCTCCCGAGGTGCTCGACCATGAGGGTTGGGTGGCCCGTATGAACCTGACCGAGGCGGCCGAGGAGCGGGTGCAGTGAGCCCGCTGTTCCTCGGACTGTTCGGCGGGGCGCTGACCCTCGGCCTGAGCCTGCTGCTGCCGTTCGCGGTGCGGCCGTGGCTGTCGCGGCTCGGGATCATGGACGTGCCGAACGAGCGCTCGTCGCACGAGCGTCCGGTGCTGCGCGGTCTCGGCCTGGCGGTGCTGATCGCGATGGCCTGCGGCGGCGCGCTGGTCACGGCACTGGCGCTGGTGAGCGCACCCACCGAGCCCGGGTGGGGCTATCTGCTCGTGGTGGGCGCCGGCTCCCTCATCGCCGGCCTGCTCGGGCTGAGCGAGGATCTCAACGGGCTGAGCGTGCGGGTGCGCAGCGCGATGCTGCTCGGGATCGCGGTCGTCTCGTCCGTGTCGCTGTTCTGGATCGCCCGCATGGGCGAGTTCCAATTCGTGCCGGGCAGCTTCCTGCGGAACTGGACGCTGCAGACGCCGGTGCTGTCGTGGTGGGCGCTGATCCCGCTGGTGGTCTACGGAGTGCTCTTCATCTCCAGCTACATCAACGTCGCCAATTTCATGGACGGCCTCAACGGCATCAGCGGATTCCACGGCGTGGTCGCGGGAGCCGCCTTCGCGACGTCGGGGCTGCTGCTCGACGAGGGGTGGCTGGTCGCGGCCGGCACGGTGCTCGCGGCCGGCTTCGCGGGGTTCCTCCCGTGGAACCTGACGAGGCCCGGCGCCTTCCTGGGCGACGTCGGCAGCTACCTGCTCGGGGGAGCGACCGCGATCATCAGCTTCGCGGCGTTCGTCGGCGGCGTGCCGCTCCTCGCCACGATCGGGCCGATGGTCATCTACTTCGGCGATGTCGGGGTGACCCTCGTGAAGCGGGTGCGCCGGGGCAAGCGCTGGGACGAGCCGCATAAGGAGCACGTCTACCAGCGCATCCAGCAGCTGGGCTACTCGCACGTGCAGGCCTCGGGGATGGCCGCCGGCTGCTCGCTGCTCGCCTCTGCGCTGGGCGTGGCCTCGATCTACACCACGTTCTATGGCACGCTCGCCCTGCTCGCCGGAGGCCTCGCGGTGCTCGTGCTCTACCTGCTCCTCCCGCGGCTGCTCCCGCAGCGGGTGTGACGCCGCCGCCGCTCCCAGCGCGGCGGAGTGCTCCGATAGGCCTGCGCATCAGGGTTGTGAACCGTTCTCGCGCATGGCTTGTGGGGCCGATGTCCGTGCGTCGGCGGAGCGGAGCGAGCGGGTCAGTGAGCGCATCGGGGTTGGTGTGAGCGCAGCGGAGTGATTCGATAAGCCCGCGCATCGGGGCTGTCTTCAGGCGCAGCGGAGTGATCCGATAAGCCCGCGCATCGGGGTTGGCGAGGCGCGACGGAGGAGCGAGTCGCCGGGGGTCCCCGTCCAAGCGGGCGTTCGGATCACGGAGCGACACGCCCGGGTTGCATCGAACCCCCTCGGCATGCGAGAATGGACAGGTTCAGTACTCCGCGCCCCGGTGCGGATCACTGCCAGGCTGTGCATAGCCGCCGATTCGGTCCCTCGACGAGTGCGAGGGCGGAGCGGTCCGGGCTAGGCCGCGGGTAGCGAACGTTGCCCGCACGTCGACGGCGGCCAGACGAGAGTCCGGCCGCCTTCCTGTGTGCGGGCCGCGCGGAAGCGCGTTTTGACAGGTGAACAGAGACCCAGCACGTGGCGCCACCGGCGCCGCACTGCCAGGGCGCTGGTACGCAAGACGTCCAATGCCGGATCCATCTCGACAGGGTCGATGAGCGGTTCCGGTACGACGCAAGTAGAAAGTAGAGAGTCACATGGCGGGACAGAAGATCCGCATCCGACTGAAGTCGTATGACCACGAGGTCATCGACAGCTCCGCACGCAAGATCGTCGACACGGTGACCCGCGCGGGTGCGACCGTGATCGGCCCCGTGCCGCTCCCCACGGAGAAGAACGTGATCGCCGTGATCCGTTCGCCCCACAAGTACAAGGACAGCCGCGAGCACTTCGAGAAGCGCACGCACAAGCGCCTGATCGACATCGTCGATCCCACCCCGAAGGCCGTCGATTCGCTCATGCGCCTCGACCTGCCGGCCGACGTCAACATCGAGATCAAGCTCTGAGGGAGGTCCTGACATGTCTGTTACACGTAACGTGAAGGGTCTTCTGGGCACCAAGCTCGGCATGACGCAGGTGTGGGACGAGAACGGCAAGGTCGTTCCCGTCACCGTCATCGAGGTGGCCCCCAACGTGGTCACCCAGATCCGCACCCCCGAGGTCGACGGCTACAGCGCCGTGCAGATCGCCGCCGGTCAGATCGACCCCCGCAAGGTGAACAAGCCGTCCGCCGGCCACTTCGAGAAGGCCGGGGTCACCCCGCGCCGCCACCTCACCGAGGTGCGCACGGCCGACGCCGCCGAGTACTCGCTCGGCCAGGAGCTCACCGTCGACGGCGTCTTCGAGGCCGGTCAGAAGATCGACGTCGTCGGCACCTCGAAGGGCAAGGGCTTCGCCGGCACCATGAAGCGTCACAACTTCAAGGGCGTCTCCGCCTCGCACGGCTCGCACCGCAACCACCGCAAGCCGGGTTCCATCGGCGGCGCCGCGACCCCCGGTCGCGTCTTCAAGGGCCAGCGCATGGCCGGTCGCATGGGTGGCGAGCGCGTCACCGTGCAGAACCTGACCGTGCAGGCGATCGACGCCGAGAAGGGCCTCATCCTGGTCAAGGGTGCGGTTCCCGGCGCTCGCGGTCGTCTCGTTTTCGTTCGCAACGCAGTGAAGGGGGCGTAGTTCATGGCTACCGCTACCAAGCTCGAGGTGCTCGACGCCAAGGGCAAGAAGGCCGGGTCGGTCGACCTTCCCGAGTCGATCTTCGCCGTCGAGACCAACGTCCCGCTGATCCATCAGGTGGTCACCGCTCAGCTCGCCGCTGCGCGCCAGGGCACGCACAAGACCAAGAACCGCGGCGAGGTCTCCGGTTCCGGCGTCAAGCCGTTCAAGCAGAAGGGCACCGGCCGCTCCCGTCAGGGTTCGGTCCGCGCTCCGGAGCACCGCGGCGGCGGCGTCGTGCACGGTCCCGTGCCGCGCGACTACTCGCAGCGCACGCCCAAGAAGATGATCGCCGCGGCGCTCAGCGGCCTGCTCTCGGATCGCGCCCGCGGGAACCGCCTGCACGTCGTCGAGTCCTTCGGCATCGCCGACAAGCCCAGCACCAAGGCCGCCCGCGAGTTCCTCGCCTCGGTCGCGCCGGGCAAGCGCGTGCTCGTGGTCGTCGACCGTGAGGACGAGGTGACCGCGCTCAGCGTGCGCAACCTGCAGCACGTCCACGTGCTGTTCCAGGATCAGCTCAACGCCTACGACGTGGTCGTCAGCGACGATCTCGTCTTCACCAAGGCAGCCTTCGACGCATTCGTCGGCGGGCGCGCCGCCAAGGAGGACACGAAGTGAGCCTGAACAAGTCCGCACACGACGTCATCATCCGCCCCGTCGTCTCGGAGAAGAGCTACGGTCTCATCGACGCGAACGGCCAGTACACCTTCGAGGTGCAGCCGACCGCGAACAAGACCGAGATCAAGCTCGCCATCGAGCAGGTCTTCGGCGTGAAGGTCGAGAAGGTCCGCACGCTGAACCGCAAGGGCAAGACCCGCCGCACGAAGTTTGGCATGGGCAAGCGCAAGGACACCAAGCGCGCCATCGTCACGCTGAAGTCGGGCTCCATCGACA
>JASGDX010000184.1:0-17039 GCA_047606985.1 Leucobacter sp.
CCGGGAGGCCCTGAGCCTCCCGGCACGGCTGGAGAGACATGATCCGCTTCGTTCTCTTGCGCCTCGCTGAGGGCGTCGTCACGCTGCTCGCGTCGTCGCTCCTCGTGTTCGCCGCGCTGTTCCTGTCGCCGGGCGACCCCATCGCCATCCTCATCGGCAACCGCACGGTGAGCGACGACACGATCGCCGCGCTGCGCGAACAGTACCATCTCGACGAACCGTTCCTGGTGCGCTGGTGGTCGTGGCTCGGGGAGGTGCTCACCGGCGACCTGGGCCGCTCTCTCACCTACCGCGACGATGTGTGGAACCTCATCGAGCCTCGCCTGGGCACGACCGTCATGCTGTTGGCTCTGGCGCTGCTCGCCATCGTCGTGGTGGGTGTCGGACTCGGCATCGTCGCCGCCATGTCGGGGCGCCGCATCAGTGATCTGATGCTCGGCCTGACCTCCGTCGGGGTCGCGGTCCCGGCGTTCGTCGCGGCGACGCTTCTCATCACCGTCTTCGCGGTCGGACTCGGATGGTTCCCCACCTTCGGGGCGGGTACGGGCTTCGGCGAGCGTCTGCACCACCTCGCGCTTCCCGTCATCGCGCTGACCATCTCCGCCGGCTCGTACGTGGTGCGTGTCACGCGCGCCGCCCTCCGCGACGAGGCTCAGCGCGATCCCGTGCAGACGGCCATCGGGCGAGGGCTGCCACGGGGAAGGATCGTTCGGCACCACATCGTGCGCAACGCGCTGACGCCGATCGCCACGGTGGTCGCGGTGACGCTCACGAGCATGGTGGTCGGCTCGATCGTGATCGAGAAGGCCTTCGCGCTCGACGGCGTGGGGCTGCTGCTCACCGAGGCGGTGCTGCGCAAGGACTTCGCGGTGGTGCAGGCGATCACGCTCATCCTGATCGCATTCGTCGTGGTGATCGCGCTGCTGGTGGATCTGGTCCAGGTCGCGGTCGATCCGCGCGTGCGTGCGAAGGCGGTGCGGCGATGACCACGACGATCCTCCGCTGGAAGCCGTCTCGCCGCACCGCCGTGACAGGGCGGCGCCGGGACATCGCGCTCATCGTCTCGGTGGCCGTGATCGGGCTGCTCTCGCTCGCCGCGGCGCTCGCGCCATGGATCTCTCCCGCCGACCCGACGGCCGCGGATTTCATGCGCACGTACCGGCCGGCCGGATCGAGCGCGATCCTCGGCACCGACGGTTCGGGGCGCGACATCCTCAGCCGTCTGCTGCACGGCGGCCGGGTGAGTCTGGTGGCACCGGCGATGATCGTGCTGCTGGCGGGCCTGTTCGGCACGGCGCTCGGAGTGGCGTCAGCGGTGATGGGCGGCGCGATCGACCGGGTGCTCAGCCGCATCCTCGACATCGGCTTCGCCTTCCCCGGCATGCTGCTCGCCATCCTCGCGGTGACGATGTTCGGCGCCGGGGTGACACCGGTCGTCGTCGCCCTCGCAGTGGCGTACGTGCCGTTCATCGGGCGCATGGTGCGCAACGTGGCGGTGAGCGAGATGGCCCTCCCCTACATCGACGCCCTGTTCAACGTGGGGCAGTCGCGAGGCCGCGTCGCTCTGAGACATGTCCTGCCAGCGGTTCTGCCGACCGCGATGGCCCAGGTCACCGTCTCGTACGGCTATGCGATGGTGGATCTCGCCGCGATGTCGTTCCTCGGCATGGGGGTGCAGCCGCCCACCGCCGATTGGGGGCTCATGGTGTCCGAGGGCCAGAGCAGCGTGATCCAGGGCCACTGGGAGGAATCGGTGGCCGCGGGCCTCGTCATCATCGTCTCGGTCGCGGCGGTGTCGCTCATCGGCGACCGCCTGGCCGACCGGGTCGGCAACGTGAGGGAGACCAGGATATGAGCCTCGTCCGCATCGCAGGCCTGACGCTCGCGGCCGCCGACGGCACCGAGATCGTCTCGAAGGCGCAGCTGCGCATCGAGCACGGCGAGATCGTCGGTGTGATCGGCGAATCGGGATCCGGCAAGTCCATGACGCTCAAGGCCATCGCCGGCCTGCTGCCCGGCGGCGTGAGCGCGAGCGGCTCGATCCGCTACGAGGGCGACGAGCTCCTCGCGCTGTCGCGCGCGAAGTACCGGCGGTTCCGGGACCGCGAGCTCGGCATCGTCTATCAAGATCCCAGGGCGAGCGTGAACCCGGTGCACACCCTCGGCGACTTCCTCACCGAGGCGCTGCGCGTGAACCGCGGAGTGGGGCGGGCGGCGGCGCTCGAGCGGGCGTACGCCGCGTGCCGGGAGGTGGGTCTGCACGATCCCGAGCGCCAGCTGCGGGCCTACCCCTACCAGTTCTCGGGGGGCATGCTGCAGCGCATCGTGATCGCCGCCGCTCTGCTCACCGAACCGCGGCTCATCCTCGCCGACGAGCCCACGACGGCGCTCGACGTGACCAGGCAGGCCGAGGTCGCCGCGCTGCTGCGCGATCAGGTGCGATCGCGCGGGATCGGGATGATGTTCATCACCCACGACCTCGAGCTCGCGGCGGCGCTCTGCGACCGCGTGTACGTGATGTACCAGGGACGCATCGTCGACGAGGCGCCGGCCGACCGACTGGCCGAGTCCGAGCACCTCTACACGCGGGCGCTGCTGAGCGCGCGGCCGACGCTCGACCGCTCGCATCGCAGGCTCACCACCATCACGGACGAGATGCGGGCCCGGATCGACGAGGAGGTGGCGCGATCATGAGCGTCGAAGCACCGGTGATCGAGGCGGCGGGCCTCCGCAAGGTCTTCCGCCGCGGCGGGCACGAGCACGTCGCGGTCGAGGGCGCCTCCTTCCGCATGGAGCGCGGGCGCAACCTCGGCATCGTGGGCGAGTCGGGATCCGGCAAGTCCACCCTGGCCCGCATGATCATGGGCCTCGAGAAGCCCACGGCCGGAGAGGTCTCGGTCTGCGGGGAGGACATGACCCGGGCCGCCCGGGGCCTCGCGGCCAGGCGGCGGCGGGCCAAGCTGACGCAGATGGTCTACCAGGATCCGTTCGGCTCGCTCGATCCGAGGCAGACCGTCGAGTCGGCGCTGCGCGAGGTGCTGAAGATCCACGGGGGACGGGATCGGGCGCAGCGGGAGCGCAGGATCGGGGAGCTCTGCGATCTGGTCGGCCTGACGGCCGCGCAGCGCGAGCGCAGCCCGAGGGATCTCTCGGGAGGCCAGCGGCAGCGCGTCGCGATCGCCCGCTCCCTCGCGGTGGAGCCCAGCCTCATCGTGCTGGACGAGGCGGTTGCGGCCCTGGACATCTCCATCCAGGCGCAGATCCTCAACCTGCTGCTCGATGTGCAGGAGGCCACGGGCACGGATTACGTGCTCATCTCCCACGACCTCGCAGTGGTCGCCCACCTCACCGAAGACGTCATCGTCATGCGGGACGGGCGTATTCTCGAGCAGGGGAGGACGGCCGAGGTGCTCGAGCGCCCCGGTGATGAGTACACGAGAGTGCTGAGGGACAGCGTCCCGTCGCTCGAGTGGCGGCGGGCGGGAGTGCTCGAAGCCCTGGCCGGGCGGGTCGCAGAGGAGCAGACCGGTGCTGCGGCGCCGGGGTAGGCGAGAGGAGAGCGGGCACTCGGCCCGATGGGAGAATGGTCGCGGGCGGGGACGTCGCGGCGACTGTCGCAGGGGCGAGCAGCGCGACGGTGCGCGACGCCGAGAGATCGAGGAGGACAGCATGGACTGGAGCAGCATGGGCCGTGCGACGACCCTATCGGTGCCCGACCGGCTCTCGGTGGATCTCGAGCGCCTGATCCTGGAGGGCGAGCTCGAACCCGGGGAGCGGCTTCCCGCGGAGCGGGATCTCGCGGAGCAGCTGGGCGTGTCCAGGGTATCCGTGCGCGAGGCCTTGCGCGAGCTGGAGAACCGAGGGCTGATCGACCGCAGACCCGGTCGCGGCACGATCGTGCTGAGCCCGGGTGAGCCCTCCGGCGCGTTCGACGAGGCGGTCGCTGCGATGGCTTCCCTGCGTCCTGAGCTGCACCACATCATGGAGCTGCGCGCCATCGTCGAGCCGCCCATCGCGCGGATCACCGCGAGCCGCGCGACTCCGCGGGATCTCGCCCAGCTGCGCGAACTGGTCGAGGCCATGGAGGTCGACGTCACGAAGGAACGGTACGCGGAGCTCGACCGAGCCTTCCATCAGGCGATCGCCCAGTACACGCACAACCCGTTGCTCGCGCTCATCAACGAGCGGATCGCGCAGCAGATCGCACCCAGCCGTGCGAGCCGGTATCAGACCCGCGCCCGCCGCTCGGCCTCCAGCGTCGCCCACCGGCGCATCTACGAGGCGATCGCGAAGCGCGACTGCGAGGCCGCTGAGCAGGAGGCTCGGGCTCACGTGCTCGACATCAGCAAGCAGATCGCGCTCGCAGCCACGGCGGCGAAGCAGGGACGCGAGGGGGATCGGTGAGCCCGGCCGTCACCGGTGGGGGAGCCGTCTCCACCTCCCACCACCTCGCCACCGAGGCGGGAGCCGCCGCCCTCGAGGCCGGCGGCAACGCGATCGACGCGGCGCTCGCCGCCGCCGCGACGCTGTGCGTCGTGTACCCCAACAACGTGGCGCTCGGCGGCGACCTGGTCGCCCTCGTGCGCAGCCCGGATGGCGAGGTGCGCTTCCTCAACGCCACGGGCACGGCCCCCTCCGCTCAGACGCTCGAGGCGCTGCGCGAGCAGCACGGCGCGAAACTGCCGCTGCGCGGCATCGACACGGTGACGGTGCCCGGCGGCGTCTGCGGTTGGAACAGCCTGCACGAATACGGCGCGAAGCGCGGCTGGGCCGATCATTTCGCCGCCGCGATCCGTCACGCTGAGGAGGGCTTCCCCAACTCCCGCTCCGTGGCCGCGGCGCTCGTCGAGGATCGCGATTCCCTGTCGCGGGATCCCGGGGCGGCCGCCGTCTTCTACCCCGGAGGCGAGCCTCTCGCCGAGGGGGCGCCGCTCGTGCAGCCGGCCCTCGCCGCGACGCTGCGGCGCCTCGCAGCCGGCGGGTCGGCCGAGTTCTACGAGGGCGAGACGGCCACGCGCTGGATCGCCGGCCTGCAGAGGCTCGGCTCGAAGATCTCTCTGCGCGACGCAGCCGACTACTCGGCGTACTGGGCCGAGCCGCTCGAGGGCGGATTCGCCGGTCTCCGCGTGCTCACCGGTCCGCCCAACACCTCGGGCTTCATGCTGCTGCGCGCGCTGAACGCGGTCGCGGGAGCGGCGCCGGGAGCCGACGGGTGCTCCGGCATCGAGGATCCGCTCGGCTCAGGCGCCGGCGAGCTCGCGCGGGCCTTCCACGCCGCCAACGCGGTGCGCGCCGCAGCGCTGGCGGATCCCGCGTTCGGCGGCGCGACGGGCGCGCAACTCACCGCGATGGCGGCCCCGGACCGGCCGATCCGAGGCGCTGCGAAGGCGAGCGGCGACACCGTCGGGCTCAGCGCGATCAGCGCCGACGGCTGGGCCGTGTCCCTCATCAACTCCGTGTACTGGGGCTTCGGCGCTCACATCCTCGAGCCCGAGACGGGCATCGTCTTCCAGAACCGCGGCACCGCGTTCTCCCTCGATCCCGCCTCGCCCAACGTCTTCGCCCCGGGTAAACGCCCGCAGCACACCTTGATGCCCGTGCTCGTGCTGCGCGGCGACGAGGTCGCCTGGGTGCCGGCGACGATGGGCGGTTCGGCTCAACCGCAGATCCACACCCAGCTGCTGCTGCGCTCGCTCGACGGAGCCGACCCGCACGAGGCCACGCACGCGCCGCGGTGGATGGTGCAGGAGGACCTCGACGACGGGCCGATCCGCGTGCTCGTCGAAGAGGACGCCTCGGCCGCCGCTCGAGAGGCGATCACATCGACCGGCTTCGCCGTCGAGACCGTGCCGGCCTGGTCGGAGGAACTCGGTCACTCCAACCTGATCCGCGTCGTGCCGGGCGGGTTCGAGGCGGCGAGCGATCCCCGCTCCGACGGCTCCGCCATCGTGGTGCCTGGCGCGGGCTGATCCCGCATCCGCTCCGCGCCCCGATCACCCCCTGAACCCCAGAATCGACCGCCTCATGCCCCACACCCCCCGCCCCAGCGTCCTTCTCCTCGCCGTGCTCGGTGCCGCCACAGGTCTGCTCTCGGGGCTCTTCGGCATCGGCGGCGGGGTGGTGCTCGTGCCGATGCTCGTGATGTTCCTCGGCTTCCAGCAGCGCCTCGCCGCGGGTACCTCCGTGGCCGCGATCCTGCCGGCCGCGATCGTGGGCGGCATCGGGTACGCGCTGCAGGGCAACGTCGACTGGCTCGCGGCGGTGCTGCTCGCGGCCGGCGTGGTGGTGGGGGCGCAGATCGGCAGCTATCTGCTGTCGCGGGTGCCGACAGGATTCCTGCGCTGGATGTTCATGGCGTTCCTGCTCGGCGTGGTGGTGAGCCTGTGGTTCGTGGTGCCGCAGCGCGATGCGGTGATCGACATCGACCTGGTCACGGGCTCGCTGCTCGTGCTGACGGGGCTCGTCACCGGCGTGCTCTCGGGGCTGCTCGGCGTGGGCGGCGGCGTGGTCGTGGTGCCGATCCTGATGTTCTTCTTCGGCGCGAGCGACCTCATCGCGAAGGGCACCTCGCTCATCATGCTGATCCCGGGATCGGTATCGGGCACCATCGGCAACGCGCGACGGCGCAACGTCGATCTGCGCGCGGCCTCGGTGCTCGGGATCGCGGCGAGCGTGCTGTCGCCGCTCGGATCGGTCATCGCGACGCACATCCCGCCGTTCTGGTCGAACGTGGCGTTCTCGATCCTGCTGGCCTGCATTCTGGGGCAGATGCTGTTCAAGACGCTGCGCTCGGAGCGGTCGTAGCTTCGGGATCGCCGGGCGCCGCGCCGCCCGGGCCTCAGGCTGCGGCGAGCGCGGGGGGCAGCAGCACGTCGCTGCGCTTGTACATGGTGAGGATCGGATCGACCTCCACGGCGAGCCCGTCGTCTCCGAAGCGCGCGGCCAGCTCGGCGAGCGCGATCGGGACCTCGTTGCGGCTGCGCAGCGCGAGCATCGCCCGCACGGTGCCGTCGGCGGTCGACTCGGAGACCCATCGGCTGCGCGGATCTGCGGCGATCAGGTCGGCCAGATCGTCGAGCCTCGGGATCGGGACGCGGGCGCTGAGATAGACCTCGTGCGGGAAGCCGAGCAGGCCCGGCTCCAGCACGGCCCGGATGCTCACCCGGTCGGAGCTCTGCATGACCTGGAGCCGGCGGCGCACGGTGGCCTTGGCGATGCCGAGCTCGGAGGAGATGGCGTCGATGCTCATGCGGCCGTCGCGGTTGAGCAGGGCGATGAGGTCGAGGTCGATCTGGTCGAGCTGCTCGTGCGGGCCCTCCGAAGCGATGAGCGCGGAGGTCTCGTCCTCGCCCAGCATGGCGAGCTGGTCTTCGGTGAGGATGCCGGGCTGGTAGCCGCGCACGGTGCGGCGGTAGTGGTGGATCGCCGAGAACGAGAAGTCGCGTATGCCGAGCTCGGGCAGCTCGCGCTCGACGAACCGGGAGCGCTCCTCGGCGCGGATGAAGCACTCGGCCAGCACGGCGCTGCCCGACATCGTGGTGGCGACCCAGAGCGTCTCGGGCCGGTGGGAGAGCCTGCGGGCCACCTCGACGAGGCGGTCGGGGTCGCAGAAGACGCGGCCGAGGTAGGCGTCCCCGCGGCCCATGAGCAGCGGATGGGGAAGCGCGGTCACCCGCACGAGTCCCTGCTCGAAGAGCCTGGCCGCCCGGCGGGCGACGGTGCGCTCCTGCAGCCCGGTGGCGCGTGCGATGAGGCGCCAGGAGGCGCGTCCGTTGCGCAGCAGCGCGGCGCAGATGTCGCGATCGGCCTGGTCCAGCACCTCGGTCATGGGTTTCTCTCGCTCTCGGTGCGCGTGTTCTGTCGCGCGCCTGGCAACAGTGTAACTTTTCAGCCACACGTTCGACTCGGGATTGACATAATCGTCATCTAGGTTCATTATTCATGAAGAAGCAGACACAGCGGAGTGGGTGTATGCCTGTTCTGCTCATTCAAAGGGGAGTGAGTGACCGAATTTGACGCTGATCACGGTCGATGGAGCGCCGTGCAGCAACTGGCCGCGCTCGACCGCCGCGAGTTCTCCGCGCGGGAGCTGCTGGATGAGACACGGGAGCGCTACGAGCGGATCAACCCGGCGATCAACGCCGTCGTCGCCGTCGACTTCGAGGCCGCGGAGGCCGCGGCCTCGGAATCGGACCGCCGCCGCGACGCGGGCGACGCCGCCCGGCCGCTCGAGGGCCTGCCCGTCGTGGTGAAGGACCTCGAGGACACGGCGGGGCTCCGCACCACCTACGGCTCGATGCTGCACGCCGACCACGTCCCGGAGCGCGACTCCCTCATCGTGGAACGGCTGCGCGCGGCCGGCGCCGTGATCTACGGCAAGAGCAACACCCCGGAGTTCGGCACCGGATCCCACACCTACAACCGGGTGTACGGCACCACGACGAACCCCTACGACCCGGGCCGCTCGGCCGGCGGATCGAGCGGCGGAGCGGCGGCGGCCCTCGCGGCCGGCCTCAGCTCGGTGGCCGACGGGTCGGACATGGGCGGATCGCTGCGCAACCCCGCGGCGTTCTGCAACGTCGTCGGGTTGCGGCCCACGATCGGGCGGGTGCCGGACCGGCCGGTCCCGGACAGCTGGGACACGATCGCCACGTGCGGGCCGATGGGACGGACGGTCGCCGACGTCGCGCTGCTGCTCTCGGTGCTCTCCGGGGGGGATCCGCGCTGCCCGATCGCGTTCCCGGAGTCCACCTCGCCTGCGGTGCCCGAGCTGCGGGGACCGCTCCGCGTGGGATGGAGCCGCACCCTCGGAGGCCTGGATATCGACGCGGGGATCACCGAGGTGCTCGACGGGGTCGGCCTGCCGTCGCTGCTCGGACTCGGCCATGCCGTCGCCGACGTCGAGCCCGAATTCGAGGAGGCGGACGCGGCGTTCCGCACGCTGCGGGCGTTCGGCTACGCGAGGAGCTTCTCGTCGGACCTCGAACGGCATCGCGAGCGGCTCGGGGCCGAGCTCATCGCCAACACCGAGGCGGGCTTGAGACTGACCGTCGAGGATCTGCGTCGCGCGACGCTGCAGCGCGAGCGGGTGTTCGCCCGCATGACCGAGCTGTTCGAGCGCATCGACGTGCTGGCGGCCCCCGTGACCACGGCGCTCCCCTTCTCCGCCGACATCTCCTGGCCCCGCGAGGTGTGCGGCGTCGATCAACCCGACTACCTCGAATGGATGCGCGCGTCGACCCGCATCTCGATCACCGGCTTCACCGCGCTCAGCGTGCCCTGCGGCTTCACCCCCGATGGCCTCCCCGTCGGCCTGCAACTCGTCGCACCGCCGCGCGAGGAGGGGCGGATCCTCGCCCTCGCCGCGCAACTGGAACGGCTCAACCCCTTCTGGCGCCGCACGCCCGCGGTGCTCGAACACCCCCGATATCAATGTAAGGGAGCATGATGAGAACAAGATTATTGACCCCGGGACGGGCGGTGATCGTGGCCATCCCCATGTTGGGGTTCTTCGCGACGCCGTTCCTCCCCTTCGCGATCGAACCGACCCTCTGGTTCGGCTTTCCGGCCGTCACGGTGTGGTGCGCGATCCTCGTGATCGCCACGGTCGCGAGCCTGCAGATCGTGGACTCGCTCTACCTGCGCAACGGCGGACGAGAGCAGGATGACGCTGATCGCCTGCTCGACGAGCAGGCCCAGGCCGCGCTCGACGAGGCCGATGACGCGGCACTCGGCGCTGCGGAGGGATCGCGATGACCACCACCGTAATCATCGTCGTCGGCATCATCGTCATCGGTGCGCTCGGTCTCGGCGTCAAGAAGCGGCAGAAGAGCATGTCGCGCTGGACCGTGGGCGAGCGGGATATCCCGAAGTGGACCTCGTGGTTCCTGCAGGCCGGCGAATCCCTCACCACCTTCAGCTTCCTCGGCCTCGCCGGCATCGCGTTCGGGGGCGGCGTCAGCGCCGTCTTCGCGGTCGCGTACCTCACCATGTCGTGGACGATGCTCTACTTCGTCTCGCCGCGGATCCGGCAGCTCGGTCAGCGCCGCGGCTACCTCACGATGGGCGACTTCTTCGAGGACCGCTTCCGCGCGCGCTGGCTCGGCAAGGTCGTGGCGATCATCGGTGCGCTGGCGCTGATCCCGTACCTGCAGCTGCAGATCACCGGGCTCGGCTTGGTCGTCGAGCTGGCGACCGGCAGCTCCGAGGCCCGCGGCCTCAGCATGGTCATCGCGAGCGTGCTCGTCGCGATCTTCGTCGCCTGGGCCGGGATCAGGGGCATCGCGCGCGTCGCGATCCTGAAGGACATCCTGATGGTCGTCGCACTCGTGATCGTCGTCGCCGGCATCGCGATCAGCTTCGGCGGCATCCCGCCGGTGTTCGCGGAGATCGCGGAGAAGGCGCCCACCCTGCTCACGCTGCACTCGGAGGGGTACGACACCACCTTCTTCATCACGGCGGTGCTCGTGACGGTGATCGGCGCCGGCTTCCAGACACTGCCCCACCTGTGGCCCCCGAACCTGGCCGCGGAGAGCAGCGAGGTGCTGCGCAGCAACGCGAAATGGTTGCCCATCTACCAGCTGATGCTGTTCATCCCGATCCTCGTCGGCATGGCGGCCGCGCTCAAACTCCCCGCAGACACGGTCGGGAACACGGTGCTGCTCACGATGAGCGGCGAGATGCTCCCCGACTGGCTCGTCGGCATCGTCGCGGTCGGCGGGGCCTCCGCGGCCATGGTGCCCGCGTCGGCCATCGTGATGGGCATCTCCACGCTCGTCAGCACGAACGTGGTCCCCACGTCGAGCCCCGTGACCCGCATGCGCATCAACTACGTCGTGATCGTCGCGGCGCTCGGGCTCGCACTCGCGTTCGGCCTCGTGCGCTCCGATATCGGCGCGCTGCTGCTGCTCACCTACGGCGGTACGACGCAGTTCGCCCCGGGCGTCATGCTCGGGCTGACGAAGCGCGTGCGCGTGGGGGCCTGGCCCATCGGTCTGGGCATCATCGCGGGCACGGCGACGGTACTCGTGATCACGTTCGCGGAGATCCCGATCGGCAGCTGGGACTCGGGCCTCATCGGCCTCGCGCCGAACGTCGTGGTGCTGGTGATCGCCGAGGCGATCCGACGGGCGCGCGGCGGCGGAGATCTGCACGACGGATCGTCGGAACTGGCCCCGACGGCGACTCTCACCGTGCCGAGCCCCGGGACGCGGTAGCGGGCCGGCCAGAACCTCGTTGCTGCTCCCCGCTGGTCGGCGGGCGCTCGGAATGCGAGTTCCGGAGCACCCGCCGACCGGTGCGCGACCGCCCTCAGGCCATGCGCACACCGCTGCGCTTGACCGCCTGCAGCACGATCGAGGTGTCGACCTCGACCGCGTCCTCGGTCCAGTCGGCGCGCATGAGGAACTCGGCGAGCGCGTCGTCGTCGACGCAGGCGATGTCGACGAAGAGCTGGTGCCGGCCGGTGGTGAATGCGAGATAGCGCACCTCGGGCACCTGCGCCAGCCGCATCGCGACGGACTCGGCGCGACCCGGGTCGGTGCGGATGCGCAGGATCGCCTCGACCGGGAAGCCGAGGGCGGCCGGCTCCACCACCGCGCGATCGTAGAGCCGGCCGCTGGCCTGCAGGTGCGCGAGCCGGCGGCGCGCGGAGGCCGGGGAGAGCGCGGTCGCCCGCGCGAGCTCCTCGATCGTCGCGCGGCCGTCGGCCGCGAGCACCCGCGCGATCTCCTGCTCCTCGCGGCTGAGCGGCGCGAGCTCGACCGAGCCGGTGGGCTCCCAGCTCTGCTCGCGATCCGTGAGGGCCTCCACCTGGTCGGCGTCGAGGATTCCGGGCAGCCACTGGTGCGTGCCCTTGTAGAGCTTCAGGATCGTCCCGGTCTCGGTGCTCGCGACGCCGGGCAGGCCGGGGATCTCGTCGAGGATCACTGAGAGCATGCGCGAGCGCTCGGTCATGATCTCGAACATGCAGTCGGAGTCGCCCGTGGTGAGATAGGCGAACACCGAGTTGGGTCGGTCGGCCGCGGCGATCGCCGTGAGACGGTTCATGCCCGTGGCGCAGCGGATGGCGGCGATCGCGCTCGAGAGCACGCCGCCCTGCGGCAGGAGGGTGAGCCCGGTCATGCGCACCCGGCGGGTGCGCAGCAGTTCCGTGCCGTGGGCGGCGACCGTGCGCTCGGGAGCGTCGATCACGGAGGCGATGCGGCGCCACCCTGCGCGCCCGTTGACCTGCAGCGCGGCGACGATCCTGCGATCGAGGGGATCAAGCGGAGTGGAGATCATGGCAACATTCTCTGCTGATTTCTTCAGAATATCAATACGCGTATACGAGACTATTCGAATCTGCTTAGAGTCATAGCTAATTCGATCAGTGCTGATGAACCACCCGCTCCGGCGGGCAGAGGCCGGATCCGAATTCGCACCCGCATCTCGAACGGAAAGTTGTGTCAATGAAGATTCGTAAGCTGGGACTCATCGGTCTCACCGCAGTCGCGGTCGCGTCGCTCGCGGCCTGCTCCTCCAGCACCCCCTCGACCGGCGGCGACGCCGGCGAGGACGGCCCCATCAAGATCCGCGTCCAGTCTCAGGCCTCCATCGCGGCCGAGCCCCTCTACATGGGCATCGAGCAGGGCATCTTCGAGGACGAGGGCCTCGACGTCGAGGTCGTCGAGCTCCCCGATCTGCCCGCCGCCACGGCCGCGCTGCAGGCCGGCAAGCTCGAGCTCGCCTTCGTGCCCACCATCTCGGCGCTGACCATGGCGCGCCAGAACGTGCCCATCACGATGATCGCCGCCTCCGACGGCATCAACCCGGCAGCGGCCGACGCCTCGCTCGAGGAGCAGCGCAACTACACCTCGGTGGGCGTCTACGTGAGCAAGGGCAGCGGCATCGAGAGCATCGACGACATGGCGGGCGCGAGCATCGCAGTGCCCGAGCTCAAGGGCCAGCCCGACGGCACCATCACCTCGGTGCTGCACGAGGCCGGAGTCGACACCGAGGACCTCGAGTGGCTGAAGCTCGGCTTCCAGCCCGCGCTCGACGCCCTCAAAGCCGATCAGATCGACGCCGCCTTCCTCGTCAGCCCCTTCTCGCTGCAGGCGGATGAGGCCGGTCTGAAGCGCGTCATGAACCCGAGCGTCGAGTTCTTCCCCCAGGGCTCGGCCACCACCTCGTGGGCCGGCAACAGCGAGTGGGTCGAGAACAACCCCGAGGCCGTGAAGCGCTTCCAGGCCGCCATGGCCAAGGCGAACGAGTGGGCCAACGAGAACATCGACGAGGTCAAGCAGCACGCCATCGACCGCGCCGGCCTGAAGCTCACCCCGGCAGACATGCCGCAGTCGTACTGGCCGGCGACGATCGATCCCGCGCAGCTCGCCGAGGTCGACGAGAAGCTCGTCGCGATCGACTTCTTCCCCTCCGCCATCGACGTCGACTCGATCCTGGCCGTCCCGGCCGAGTAACCGCGAACGAGGAGGAGGACGCACATGTCGTCAACACGCAGAGCCGGCCGCGTCGCGGCCGCCCCGATACTCTTCGGCGCCCTCGGCATCGTCCTCCTCCTCGCCGCGTGGCAGTGGGGGTCGACCAGGGTCACCTCGGAGGGCGCGCTGCCCTCCGTGCCCCTGGTCGCCGAGGCCATGGGCACCCTGTTCGCGCAGGGCCCCTTCTGGATCGACGTGCTGCTCACGCTCGGGATCGCCCTGCTCGGCTGGGCGATCGCCGCGATCGTGGGCGTCGCCCTCGGCGTGCTCGTCGGCACCTCGGACATCGCCTTCTCGGCGACGCGGGTGGTGCTCGAGTTCCTGCGCCCGATCCCCGCGATCGTCATCCTGCCGCTGGCCATGCTCGTGCTCGGCCCGACAGCCGAGATGGGCGTCTTCCTCGTGGTGTTCGGCGTCATGCTGCCGATCGCCGCGCAGACGGCCGCCGGCGTCGAGTCGGTCGACCCGATCATGCGCAACACGGCACGCTCGTTCGGCATGGGGTCCGGCGAGATCCTGTGGCGGGTGATCCTGCCGGGCGCCTCGCCCTTCATCGGCACCGCCATGCGCGTCGCCGCACCCGTCACGCTCATCATGGCCGTCGTCGCCGGCATGCTCGGCGGCGCTCCCGGCATCGGCAGCTCCCTCACCGTCGCGCAGATGTCAGGCCGCAGCGACCTCATCTTCGCCTACGTGGTCGTGCTCGGCGTGCTCGGCCTGCTCGTGCAGCTGGCCGCCGGGCGCACCGAGCGCCGACTGCTGCACTGGCACAGCTCCTACCGGAAGGGGAACTGAGATGGCCACCTCGACCAGTCCCAACACCAGCACCACGGTCATCCGCACCGCCGCCCAGGCGAAGCGCGCGCGGAGCCGCCGTCCGATGCTGCTCTCCCTCGAGATCGGCGTGCCGATCCTGCTGCTGCTCATCTGGTGGTTCGGATCGCTGAACTCGGCGAACCCCTTCTTCCCGCCGCTGCGCGACATCGTCGTCGAGTTCCAGCGCCTGTGGCTCTTCGACAAGTTCGCGAGCGACGTGCTGCCGAGCGTCGGCAACTTCGTGCTCGCCTACCTCATCGCCTGCGCGATCGGCATCGTGCTCGGCATCCTGCTCGGCCTCATCAAGCCGCTGTTCTGGATGCTCGACCCGATGATCCAGTTCATCCGCTCCATCCCCGCGGTCGCGCTGCTGCCGATCTTCATCGCCACGATGGGCTTCGGCAACGAGGTGCGCGTCTTCGCGATCGCCCTGGCGTCGCTCTTCCCTGTGCTCATCTCGACCATCGACGGCGTGCGCGCCACCGAGCCGCTGCTGCTCGAGACCGCGCAGGTCTACCGACTCAGCCGCTGGGAGCAGCTGCGCGGCATCTACATCCCCGCCGCCTCGCCCCAGATCTTCTCGGGCGCGCTCGTCAGCCTGCAGGTAGCGTTCATCGTGATGATCACCAGCGAGATGATGGGTGCCGCCCGCGGCATCGGCGCGCTGACGCTGCTCGCTCAGGGCAGCTTCGACGTCAAAGGGATGTGGGCAGGCATCGTGCTGCTCGGCATCCTCGGCTATCTCGCCAACCTCGTCTTCACGCTGGTGCGCCGCCGCGCCCTCGCCTGGTATCTGGGCGCCCAGAAGGCCGCATCGGCCGACTGATACCCGATCCCGAATCGCTCACGCAGACCCCACCGAATTCACGGAGCACACCATGACCAACACCCAGCTCGTCGTCGAGCACCTCTCCAAGTCCTATTCCGTCGGCGGATCCGATGTGCAGATCATCGCCGACCTCACCTTCGACGTCTCGGCGGGCGAGATCGTCTCGATCGTCGGTCCGTCGGGCATCGGCAAGACCACGCTGCTGAAGTGCCTCACCGGCCTGCAGTCGATCACGTCGGGTTCGGCGAAGATCGACGGCAAGGAGATCGACGGCCCTCCGGAGGAGATGGCCCTCGTCTTCCAGGAGTACACGCGTTCGCTGATGCCGTGGCTCACGGTCGATAAGAACGTGCGGCTGCCGCTGAAGCACCTGCGCCTGCCCCGGGCCGAGGCCGACGAGCGCGTGCGCTCGGCGCTCACCTCCGTCGGCCTCTCCCACGCGCTCGACCGCTACCCGTGGCAGCTGTCGGGCGGCATGCAGCAGCGCGTCGCCATCGCCCGTGCGCTCGCCTACCGCCCCGAGGTGCTCGTGATGGACGAGCCCTTCGCCTCGGTCGACGCGCAGACCCGCTTCGAGCTCGAGGACCTGTGCCTCAAGATCCGCGACGAGTTCGGCATGACGATCCTGCTCGTCACCCACGACATCGACGAGTCGGTCTACCTCTCCGACCGTGTCGTGGTGCTCGGGCACCGCCCCGCCGTGGTGACCCGCGTCGTCGACATCGAGCTGCCCGCGCCCCGCGACCAGATCTCCACGCGCGCGCTGCACGAGTTCGCCGAGCTGCGCACCGAGATCTTCGAGCTGATCCGAGCCGGCGCGATCCCCTCCCAGCCCGCGCAGGGTGCGTGAACCGCATATGGCCAGCGATGAGCTGAGATGGATGCCGGCCGCCGAGCTGGCGGAGCGCATCCGCTCGGGCGAGCTGTCGGCGCGCGAGGCGCTGCAGTCGCACTGGGACCGCATCGACGAGCTGAACCCCGCCGTCAACGCGGTGATCTACGAGGATCGCGAGCTGGCGTGGGCCGATGCCGAGCGCGCCGACGAGCGGCAGGCCGCAGGCGAGCCGCTCGGCCCGCTGCACGGAGTGCCCATGACCAACAAGGACACGAACGAGACTGCGGGCATGCCCAACACCTGGGGCTCGCCGCTGCTGCAGCACGTCGTGCCCGAGCGCGACAGCCTCGTCGTCGGCCGCATGCGCGCGGCCGGGGCGATCATGACGGGCAAGAACAACGTGCCCGAGTTCGCCGCGGGATCCCACACCTTCAACGAGGTCCACGGCACGACGGTCAATCCCTACGACACGACCCGCAGCGCCGGCGGCTCGAGCGGCGGGGCGGCCGCCGCGATCGCGGCGGGCATCCAGCCCGTGGGAGACGGCTCCGACATGGGCGGCTCGCTGCGCATCCCCGCCTCGTTCTGCAACCTGCTCGGCCTGCGCCCGTCGCTCGGCCGCGTGCCCACGCCCGGCGCGAACTCCTGGATGTGGCTCGGCCGCACCGGCCCGATGGCCCGCGAGGTGGACGACCTCGCGCTCCTGCTGTCGGTGATGTCGGGCCCCGACGCCGACTACCCCGCCTCGATCCAGGAGACGGGCGTCGACTTCCGGGCCGGCCTGCGCTGCGGGATCGAGGGCCTGCGCATCGGATGGGCCCCGCACGTCGGCCTCGACATGCCGGTCGAACCCGAGGTCGTCGCGGTGGCCGAGCGCTCGCTCGCGGTCTTCGCGGACGCCGGGGCCATCATCGAGGAGGCCTCGCCGGATCTCTCCGAGGCCGACTACGTGTTCCGGCAGACCCGCGGCTTCGACTTCGAGTTCGGGTGGGGCGAGCTGGTGCGGGCCCACCCCGATCAGGTGAAGCCCGAGGTGATCGAGAACGTCGCCGTCGGCACGCGGCAGACCGCGGCCGAC
>JASGDX010000185.1:0-3316 GCA_047606985.1 Leucobacter sp.
GCGGCAGGCCTTCCAGCAGGCGCTCAACGGCCCGATGCCCAGCGACGAAGAGCTCGCGACGCTCGAAGAGGGAGGCGAGCTCGAGTACGACTGGACCACCGCCGGCTGCAACGGCGCCGCTCAGCACCAGGTGCGATCTGAGAGCGAGAACGCCCGAGCCGCATACGAGGATCCCGAATTCACCGAGCTGTTCACCGCGCAGTCAGAGCTCTACGGATCGCTGTTGGGCGAGAGCGGGCGCCACGAGGACATCGTCGAACTCGACGAAGAGTGGGCCGCGTGCATGGAGGGCCTGGGTTACTCCGAGTTCGGATTCCCCCTTGAGGCGCACAATGTTCTCGCAGCGGAGTACGACCGCCTGGCAGGATCGGCAGAGGGCGAGGAACAGGAGATCGACGATTCCGCTCTCGACGATTTCCGGGAACGCGAGATCGCGGTAGCCACGGCTGACCGCGATTGCAGGGAGCAGATCCAATATGACGAGCGGACGCAGCAGATCAGGCTCGCTCTCGAGCAGGAGTTCGTCGATGAGCATCGGGAACAACTCGACGCCCTACTCGCCGAGTACGCCACCGCGGGTTGACAGTCGTCGTCGCGGGATCAGTTCCAGAACCCGATCTTCTCCAGAACTCATGAGAATGGAGGAGCACCTTCCAACAACTTGGTGCCATTTTTGCAGCGCAAGGGGTGATTGAGCATCAGTCTGGGCGTCCCCGGGGAAGTCGATAACGTTTCCGGAAAACCCGACTGTTTCAACAACACCTATGTGCTAACTTGACCGGAGAAGCAGGGCTGCTCCGGCTCGGCAGGTAATTCGAGAAGTGAGGTCCCGCTCATGCCCAGCCCCATCGCGAAGCGCATCTCGACCCCCGCCGCGGCGCTGCTCGCGGCCGTCGCGCTGACCCTGACCGGCTGCTCCGGCGACGGCTCCAAGTCGGGCGACGGCAAGACGAGCGTCGAGGAGGGCCCGCTCACGAAGTACCTGTCTGCGCTCTGGGACGGCGAGGAGTACACGCAGGAGCAGCTCGACGCCGACACCAAGAAGACCGAGGATCTCGTCGCCGAGTGCATGAGCAAGGAAGGCTTCGAGTACACGCCCAACCTGCAGAACGGCGGCACCGTCTACAGCTCCGAAGATGACAGCATCGACTGGGGGTCCAAGGAGTTCGCCGAGCAGTACGGCTACGGCATCGTCAGCTGGCCGGGCATGGAGGACCAGGAGAGCGCGGGCGAGGAGTACGTCGACCCCAACCAGGACTACATCGACTCGCTCAGCGAATCCGAGCAGCAGGCCTACTACGAGGCGCTGTACGGGCCCGGCCCCACCGAGGAGGAGATGGCCGCCATGGAGGAGGGCGGGGGCGAGGAGTACGACTGGACGACGGCGGGCTGCCAGGGCGCCGCCCAGCACGAGGTGCAGAGCGAGAGCAACAACGGCATGGCCGCCTACGAGGACCCCGAGTTCGCCGATCTGTTCGCGGCCACCAATGAGGTCTGGAACACCCTCTACGACGACGAGAACCCGCCCGACGGGGTCGTGAAGCTCAACGGCAAGTGGTCGGACTGCATGGCCGACGCGGGCTACCCCGACCTCACCTCGCCGAACACGGTGTCGAACGATCTCTCCGAGGAGTACAGCCAGCTGCAGATGCCCGACGGCGAGAACGGCGAGTACGAGGAGCCCACGGACGCCGACAAGAAGGAATTCCAGAAGCGCGAGATCGAGATCGCCACCGCCGACTTCGAGTGCAGGAAGAAGATCGGCTACGAGGACGAGATGATGAAGCTGCAGAACGAGCTCGAGCAGCAGTTCGTCGACGAGCACAAGGCCGAGCTCGAGGCGCTCGTGGCCAAGTACGGCACCGAGAAGAAGAAGTAGCCGGTGGCGGAGCTGCGGCGAGGCCGGAGGCGCGACGGAGAGCCGGGCGGCGGAATCGAGGGATCGCCGGAGGAGGGACTGCCCGACGCGGCGTCGCCCATCTCGGCCAGCTCGATGAGCGATGGCGCTGCTGACTCGATGAGCGATGCCGCAGGTCCGGCGGACGGTGGGGCTGCGGCGGCGGACGATGGTGCCGCGGCTACGGACGGCGATGCCGCCGAGACCCCGCCCGCGGATTCCGGCGAGATCAAGAAGGCCAAGCGCGGCTGGACGGGCACGCGGCTGGTGGCGCTGATCGCCGCGGTCGCGGTGGTGTCGCTGCTGGCGGGCGTCGCGGTGATGCAGTTCATCGTCTCGCCAGCCGAGATCGCCGCGCGCACCGCGCCTCCCGAGCCCGGACCGGTCACGGCCCCCGTCGAGAAGCGGGTGATCGAGAACACCATCGTGTCGCGCGGCGAGGTCACCTACGCCGACGCGGTCGACGTGACCATCGACGCCGCGGGTGGCGAGGACCGCCCCGTGATCACCGGCCATGTGCCCGAGGTCGGGGACGTGCTCACCGCCGGCAGCATCGCGCTCGAGCTCGCGGGCCGTCCGGTGATCGTGCTGCCGGGCGCACTGCCGGCCTACCGCACGCTGAGCGTCGGCATGCGCGGCCCCGACGTGGTGCAGCTCAAGACCGCGCTGAACAGCATGGGGTTCGGCGCGGGCGACGCCTCGTCCGACGTCTTCGAATACGACACGGCGGTCGCGCTCGGCGCGCTGTACGAGCAGTCCGGCTACGACCCGGCGAACGGCGGCCAGGAGGCCCAGATGGCGCTCCGGGACGCGGAGCGGGCGGTGCGCGACGCCAACACCGCGGTCGCCCAGGCCCAGGCCGCGCTCGACGAGGCTGCCAATGCCCCGGTGCCGGAGGGACAATCCCGCCCCAGCCTGATCGGCGAGCAGGCCGCCCTGAATGCGGCATGGGAGGCGCTCTCCGACGCGCAGGAGGCGCTGGTCACCGCGCAGGAGGGAGTGCTCCCCCGGCTCCCCTCGAGCGAGGCGCTGTTCCTCGGCGACCTCCCCCGCCGCGTCGATCTGGTCTCGGTGGCCCGCGGCGACATCCTCTCGGGCTCGCCCATGAGCGTCTCGGGTGCCACGCTGACGATCGTCGGCACGCTGTCGAAGCAGGACGCCGATCTGCTGAAGGAGGGCACGGAGGCGTTCTACCCCGGGCCGGATGACGAGGAGCTCACCGCCAAGGTGGCGAAGATCGAAGCCCCGAAATCGGGCGGCGAGAGCAGCGCCGATCAGGGCGAGAACGACGGGCAGAGCGGAGACTCCGGCGCCCAAAGCAGCGACCGCTACACCGTGACCCTCGATCCGGGAGAGCTGACTCCCGAGCAGATCGACGCCATGCGCGGCACGAACGTGCGGGTGCGCCTCCCGATCGCC
>JASGDX010000186.1:0-4934 GCA_047606985.1 Leucobacter sp.
GATGCGGCTCGGGATCGTGTACGACGCGTGCGGGGACCGGAAGCGGGCGCGGGCAGCGATCCGGCGCGCCATCTCGCTCGAACACGCGGGAGCGCCCGGCACCGCCGCCGGTTAGGAGATTCCCAGGTTTCGGCCTACAATCGTCGCCTGATGACAGTGCGCCGGGTTCCGGATGAGCCCGTGCCGTTCTCCGCTGTCGGACGGACACGGTCACGCACTGCAGCGTGGGAATCATCAGGGATACGATATGGCCGCCAAGTACGACCTCTCAGCCGCCGAACCGGCGACGCGCACGCTGGACTCGGTGTCCGGCATCAGCAAGAAGGGGCTCCCCTCCGGCAGTATCGGCGTGCTCGGCGCGCTCGTGATCGGCATCTCCACCTGCGCTCCCGCCTACACGCTCACTGCGGCGGTGGGCCCGGCTGCGAGCGAGGTGGGCTATCAGACCCCCGCCATCTTCCTCATGGGCTTCATCCCGATGCTCCTGGTCGCCCTGGGCTATCGCGCGCTCAACTCGGCGATGCCCGACTCGGGCACCTCATTCACCTGGGCCACGCGCGCCTTCGGCCCGTGGATCGGCTGGATGGCGGGCTGGGGGCTCGTCGCGGCGACCGTGCTCGTGCTGTCGAACCTCGCCGGCATCGCGGTCGAGTTCCTGTTCCAATCGATCGGCATCCTCGTCGACGATCCCGCCATCGCCGATCTCGCAGAGAACAAGTTCATCAACATCGCGGTGTGCCTCTGCTTCATGGCGCTCGCCACCTTTATCTCGTACCGGGGCATGACCTCGACCAAGATCTTCCAGTACGTCACCGTCATCTTCCAGATGCTCGTGATGGTGTGGTTCATCGTCGCCATGTTCATCGGCTCGGGCAACCCGGAGAACGCCGAGGGCGCGACGCCCCAGCTGTCGTGGTTCAACCCCTTCGAGGTGTCGAGCTTCAGCGCCTTCGCCGCCGGTGTCGCGGTCTCGATCTTCGTGTACTGGGGCTGGGACACGGTGCTCACCATGGGCGAGGAGACGAAACCGTCGAAGGGGCGCCTCTCGACCGAGAGCAAGGCCGCGATGATCCTCGTCGCGATCCTGGTCGTGCTCTACGTGAGCACGGCGACGGCGACCGTGGCGTACGCCGGCCTCGGCGACGGGCCGACGGGCCTCGGCAATCCCGACATCATCGAGAACGTCTTCGCCGCGCTCGCGCATCCGGTCATGGGCGGCGCCGCGATCCTGCTCTCCCTCGCGATCCTCGTCAGCGCCATGGCCTCGATCAACTCGACCGCCATCTCGCCCGCCCGCACACTGCTCGCGATGTCGCACTACGAGGCGCTGCCCGCGGCGATCAAGCAGGTGCATCCGAAGTACAAGTCGCCGCACGTGGCCCTGTTCCTGTCGTCGATCGTGGCTTCCGTGTTCTACGCCGTGATGCGCTTCGTCAGCGCCGACGTGCTCTGGGACACGATCACCGCGCTCGGCATGATGGTCTGCTTCTACTACGGCGTGACGGCCCTCGCGAGCCCGTGGTACTTCCGCAAGACCGCGATCAAGGAGGGGCTGGGCTCGGTGATCTCGAAGCTCGTGCTACCCGGGATCGGCGGCGTCATCCTGCTCATCGTCTTCGTGAAGACCACGATCGATGCGATGGATCCGAGCGCGGGATCGGGCAGCAACATCATGGGCATCGGCCTGGTCGGCATCATCGGTGTGGTGGTGCTGGGTCTCGGCGTGGTGCTCATGCTCATGCAGGCCAAGGTGTCGCCGGCATTCTTCCGCGGTGAGGTGCTCACGAAGGCCGACGCCAGCACCGACACCTCCGCGATCGACGTGTTCGACGACGGGCTCGGCGCCTAGGGGCATTGTGTTTCATCTGCGTTAGCCTTCATTGTCGTGTTGCATTCCAAGGGGCGACCTTTGGTCAATCGTTGCTAGGCTTTCGGTCAAGGTCGTCTCGGGGGAGGGGGAGTGCGCTCGCGTATGTGGAGGCAGACGGATCTCTCGCTCGCGGCGGCATCGTTCCTACTCGCCGGTGCCGCCTTCGCCCTGCTCAACGCCACCGTCTTCCGCATCGGCGATGCGCCGCGAGTGGATCTGCTGATCACGGCCGCGGTGGCGCTGATCGCTATGGTCGGCGTCTTGGCCGCAGGTGAACGGTTCTCGCGGCTCGCCGCCGGCGTGCTCATGAGCTGCACGCTGTTCACGCTCGTGCCCGGAGTGCTGTTCGCATCCACCGAACTGCGCGCGCTGTCGCTCGGCTTCCTCTTCTTCCCCTTTTTCATCTTCCTGATCTGGTTCCTGCCGCTGTGGTTCGCCCGCCTGCTCGGGTACGGCTGGCTGGCGCTGTACTGCGGGCTCGTGCTGTTCAGGTACGGTTCGGATCCCGCATCGGTTCTGCTCGTGCTGGTGGTGACCGGTGCGGTGCTCGGCGAACTGGTCAGCCGCTTCAAGCGCCGCATCAGGCGGGAGTCGGTCACCGACCCGCTCTGCGGGGTGTGGAACCGCCGCGGCTTCGAGTACTTCCTGGCGAAGGCCGTCGCGACGTCCGAGCGGAGCGGCCGTCCGCTCTCGACCGTCTACCTCGACCTCGATGGATTCAAGGCGATCAACGACCGCCGCGGCCACGTGATCGGAGACCAGACGCTGCGAGACTTCGCGCGCGACATGGAGCTGCGCATCCGCGCCGAGGACGTCTTCGCGCGCTTCGGCGGAGACGAGTTCGCCCTGCTCATCCTCGATTGCGACGCAGACGAGGCAAGGGTCATCGCCGAGCGGCTGCGCGGCGAGGTCGCCGATCCGGCCTGGTCGTTCGGCATCGCCGAGTGGCAGGCCGGCGAGAAGCCGCACGACTTCATCGCGCGCGCCGATCTCGGCATGTTCGCCGACAAGCAGCGTCGCAGGTCCCTCGCGCCGGGTGCGGGGGCTGAATCCCGCTCGCGATAGGATCGACCACGTGACTGCGAACCGGATCCCGACTCCCTACGAAGACCTGCTGCGCGAGATCCACGAGCACGGCACCCCCAAATCGGACCGCACCGGAACGGGCACGCACAGCCTCTTCGGGCGGCAGATCCGCTACGACCTCTCCGAGTCGTTCCCGCTCATCACGACGAAGCGCGTGCACTTCAAGTCGGTGGCGGTGGAGCTGCTGTGGTTCCTGCGCGGAGAGGGCAATATCGCGTTCCTCAAGGAGCACGGCGTCACCATCTGGGACGAGTGGGCCGACGAGAACGGCGACCTCGGGCCCGTGTACGGCGTGCAGTGGCGCTCGTGGCCGGCGCCCGACGGTCGGCACATCGACCAGATCTCCCAGGTGATCGAACAGATCCGCGCGAATCCCGACTCGCGCCGCCTCATCGTGTCGGCCTGGAACGTCGCAGACCTCGACGAGATGGCGCTCATGCCGTGCCACGCCTTCTTCCAGTTCTACGTCGCCGACGGCAGGCTGTCGTGCCAGCTCTACCAGCGCTCGGCCGACATGTTCCTCGGCGTGCCCTTCAACATCGCCTCGTACGCGCTGCTGACCCTCATGGTGGCGCAGCAGACCGGCCTCGAGCCCGGCGAGTTCGTGTGGACCGGCGGCGACTGCCACGTCTACGACAACCACGTCGAGCAGGTCGAGACGCAACTGGCGCGGGATCCGTACCCGTACCCGCAGATCCGCATCCGCAAGGCCGACTCGATCTTCGACTACGCCCTCGACGACTTCGAGGTGATCGGGTACGAGCACCACCCGGGCATCAAGGCACCGGTCGCGGTGTAGGCATGCGCATCGGCATGATCTGGGCCGAGGCGCGCGGCGCCGACGGCCGCGGCGCGATCGGCCGCGGGGGCGAGATGCCGTGGCACCTGCCCGAGGACCTCGCGCACTTCCGCCGGGTGACGACCGGCGCGCCCGTGATCATGGGCCGGCGCACCTGGGAGTCGCTGCCCGAGCGCTTCCGGCCGCTGCCCGGCCGCGACAACGTCGTGGTGACGCGCGATCCCGCATTCGACGCGCCCGGTGCGACCGTGGCGCACTCCCTCGAGGAGGCTCTGGCCGCGGTTCGGGATCGTGGCGCCGAGCTGGTCTGGATCATGGGCGGCGGGCAGCTCTACCGGGCCGCGATGCCGCTGGCGGACGAACTGGTGGTGACCCGCATCGAGCTCGACGTGCCGGACGCCGACACCTTCGCCACTGAGATCCCCCCCACCTTCGCCCTCCAAGACGAGACCCCTGAAGCGGCGTCGTCCACGGGCATCGGCTACCGCTTCCAGCGCTGGGTGCGCGTTCCCCGATAGCGACGAGCCCCCAATGTCGGGGGAGTCCGGTAGCCTGGTCGGGTGGCAATCCAGGAAAACCCCTTCGGTCAGGTGCTCGTCGCGCTCGTCACGCCGTTCCAGGCTGACGGCGAGGTCGATTGGGCCGCGACCGAGAAGCACATCGACGACTGCATCGCGAGCGGTGCGGACGGCATCGTGGTCACCGGCACGACCGGTGAGACGAGCACGCTGACCGACCCCGAGAAGATCAAGCTGGTCGAGGTCGCGAAGTCGGTGTCCGGGGGCCGCGCGAAGATCATCACGGGCGGCGGCTCGAACGAGACCGCCCACGCCATCGAGCTCTACCGGGCCAGCGAGAAGGCCGGCGCCGACGGCGTGATGATCGTCACCCCGTACTACAACAAGCCCACGCAGGCGGGCCTGCTGACGCACTTCCGCCTCGTCGCCGATGCGACCGAACTGCCGGTGATCCTGTACGACATCCCCGGCCGCACGGGCGTGCCCATCAAGTACGAGACGATCCTGCGCCTCGCGAAGCACCCCAACATCCTCGCCGTGAAGGACGCGAAGGGCGACTTCAGCGAGGTCAGCCGGGTGCTCAACCAGACGGATCTCATGTACTTCTCGGGCGACGACGCCAACGTGCTGCCGCACCTGGCGATCGGGGCCACCGGACTCA
>JASGDX010000187.1:0-2861 GCA_047606985.1 Leucobacter sp.
CCGCGGTCAGCTCGTCGACCGGGTTCTCCTTGTTGGCGTGCATCTGGAAGATCTTGCCGATGCGCTCCTTCTTGCCCTTGGTCGAGTTGACGACCTGGGAGCCCGAAGGGATCTGGCCCGAGTAGACGCGCACGTAGGTGAGGCGGCCGAAGAACGGGTGCACGGCGATCTTGAAGGCCAGCGCCGAGAACGGCTGGTCGGCCCGCGGCAGGCGCTCGATGACGACCGACTCGTCGCGGGGGTCGTGCGCCTCGATGGCGCCGATGTCGAGCGGGTTCGGCAGGAAGTCGACGACCGCGTCGAGCATCGGCTGGATGCCGCGGTTCTTGAACGCGGAGCCGCAGTACACGGGGTAGATCTCGTTGTTCACGACCATCTTGCGGATGCCGGCCTTGAGCTCGTCGACGGTGAGCTCCTCGCCGCCGAAGAACTTCTCGAGAAGCTCGTCGTCGGTCTCCGCGACGGTCTCGACGAGCTGCGCGCGGTACTCCTCGGCCTTGGCCTGGAGGTCGGCAGGGATCTCCTGCGTCTCGTAGTTGGCGCCCAGGGTCACGTCGCCCTTGGCGTCGCCCTCCCAGACGAAGGCCTTCATGGAGAGCAGGTCGACGACGCCGACGAAGTCGCTCTCGGAGCCGATGGGCAGCTGCATCACGAGCGGCTTCGCGCCGAGACGGCTGACGATGGTGTCGACCGTGAAGTAGAAGTCGGCACCCATCTTGTCCATCTTGTTGACGAAGCAGATGCGGGGCACGCCGTACTTGTCGGCCTGGCGCCACACGGTCTCGGACTGGGGCTCCACGCCCTCCTTGCCGTCGAACACGGCGACCGCGCCGTCGAGCACGCGCAGCGAGCGCTCCACCTCGACGGTGAAGTCGACGTGGCCGGGCGTGTCAATGATATTGATCTGGTTCTGGTTCCAGAAGCAGGTCACCGCGGCGCTGGTGATGGTGATGCCGCGCTCCTTCTCCTGGTCCATCCAGTCGGTGGTCGAGGCGCCGTCGTGGGTCTCGCCCAGCTTGTGGTTGACACCCGTGTAGAACAGGATGCGCTCGGTGGTGGTGGTCTTGCCGGCATCGATGTGGGCCATGATGCCGATGTTGCGGACCTTGCTCAGGTCGGTGAGCACGTCTTGTGCCACAGGGGTCTCCTCCGTATGGGGGTGGAAGTTCGGGATCGCGGGGCTTGCGCCCCGCTGGCTGAGTCGGGATCGGGCGCGCCCGATCGTTCATCGGGCCTGCCGCCGGTCGAGCTTGTCGAGACCGAGGCGATCGCGTCGCATCTCGACAAGCTCGATGACCGGCGACAAGCCCGATGCGCGGATGACTACCAGCGGTAGTGGGCGAACGCGCGGTTCGACTCCGCCATCTTGTGCGTGTCCTCGCGGCGCTTCACAGCGGCGCCGAGGCCGTTGGACGCGTCGAGGATCTCGTTGGTGAGACGATCGGTCATCGTGTTCTCGCGACGGGCCTTCGCGTAGCTGGTCAGCCAGCGGAGCGCGAGCGTGTTCGCGCGGTGCGGCTTCACCTCGACGGGCACCTGGTAGGTGCTGCCGCCGACGCGACGGGAGCGGACCTCGAGGGTGGGGCGCACGTTGTCGAGCGCCTTCTTGAGGACCGTCACGGCGTCCTGGCCGGACTTCTCGGCGACGGCCTCGAGCGCACCGTAGACGATGCGCTCGGCGAGGCCCTTCTTGCCGTCGAGCAGGATCTTGTTGACCAGCTGGCTCACGACGGGCGAGCCGTAGACGGGATCGGCGACGACGGGGCGCTTGGGAGCGGGACCTTTACGGGGCATTACTTCACCTTCTTCGCACCGTAGCGGCTGCGGGCCTGCTGGCGGTCCTTGACCGCCTGCGTGTCGAGCGCGCCGCGCACGATCTTGTAACGGACACCGGGGAGGTCCTTGACGCGACCGCCGCGCACGAGGACCAGCGAGTGCTCCTGCAGGTTGTGGCCCTCGCCCGGGATATAGGCGGTGACCTCGGTCCCGTTGCGGAGCTTCACACGGGCGACCTTGCGCATCGCCGAGTTCGGCTTCTTCGGGGTGGTGGTGTAGACACGGGTGCACACCCCGGCCTGCTGCGGGTTCGCCTTCAGGGCGGGAGCCTTGGTCTTGGAGACCTTCGGCGAGCGGCCCTTGCGAACCAGCTGCTGAATAGTAGGCACTGATTCTCCTCATTCGTCCTGCACGGTGACAGGAATGCTTTCATGGTCAAGCATGTGCCGCCGCTTGCGCGGCTGCTGAGCTGCTGTCCGACTCGCCGCGCGAACGCGGCTCGGAAGACTGAGTGCAGCTATGCCGTGGGGGTTTCTGCCCTTGGGGGCGAGTGACCCTCGATGCGCTCCCGCGGCGTTCGGCATGCGGGCATGACTCGAACCGCTGGAGTGCACCAAGGAACTACTCTACGCGCTGGTGCAGCGGAGCGCAAGATTCCCAGGGTCTCCTCAAAGTCCGGTTCTCCGCTCATCGAGCTTGTCGAGATGAAGGAAGCCTCTTGGTCTCGACAAGCTCGACCAACGAAATCGGCGACTTTGAGAAGGCCCTGCAAGATTCCTCACGGGACCCGCCGGAGCAGCAGCGCCGCGTTGTGCCCGCCGAAGCCGAAGGAGGTCGACAGCACCGCGTCGACCGCGGCCGGGCGGGCGGCGCCCCGCACGACGTCCCAGTCGGGAAACTCGGGATCGCTCAGGTTGAGCGTCGGGGGCAGCACGCCGTGCCGCAGCGTCATCACCGAGATCACCGCCTCGAGCGCGCCGGAGGCGCCGAGCAGGTGACCCGTGCTCGACTTCGTCGCGGTGATCGGGATCCGCCGGGCGGCGGCCCCCAGCACGGCCGAGAGCGCCGAGAGCTCGGCCGGATCC
>JASGDX010000188.1:0-5226 GCA_047606985.1 Leucobacter sp.
CGCCGTGAGTTGCACGCCCGCCACCTCGAAGACGTCGCCGTCGGCGATCTCGGCGTCGGGCGCCTCGCCGGTCTCGCCGTACACCGCATCCCACAGCATGCGATCGGCGGGGTTGAGGTACAGCGGTGCGACCAGTTTCTCGGCGGTCTCCGCGGCGGCGCGGATGTGGTCGTCGTGCCCGTGGGTGAGCAGGATCGCCCGCACGTCGCGGTCCCCCACCGCCTCGGCCACGGCGGCCGCGTCGTGCGCCGGGTCGATCACGATCGCCTCGGAGTCGTCGCCCACGATCCAGACGTTGTTGTCGACGTCCCAGGTGCCGCCGTCGAGCGAGAAGGTTCCGCTCGTGACCAGCCGCTCGATGCGCACCCCCGACCTCCGCTCGCCCATCAGAGCACCACCACCGAGCGCAGCACCCCGCCGCCCGCCATCTTGCCGAAGGCCTCCTCCACGTCGCCCAGGCCGATGCGCTCGGTCACGAAGCCGTCGAGGTCGAGGCGGCCCAGCTTGTACTGGTCGATGAGCATGCCGAAGTCGCGGCTCGGCAGGCAGTCGCCGTACCACGACGACTTCAGCGATCCGCCGCGGCCGAACACGTCGAGCAGCGGCAGCTCGAGCCTCATCTCGGGCGTCGGCACGCCCACGAGCACCACGCGACCGGCCAGATCGCGCGCGTAGAAGGCCTGCTGATAGGTCTCGGGACGACCCACGGCGTCGATCACCACATCGGCGCCGAAGCCGCCGGTGAGCTCCCGGATCGCCTCCACCGGATCCTGCGAGCGCGAGTTCACCGCGTGCGTCGCACCGAAGCGCCTCGCCTGCTCGAGTTTCGCGTCGTCGATGTCGACCGCGATGATGGTCGTGGCGCCCGCGAGCTGCGAGCCCGCGATCGCCGCGGTGCCCACGCCGCCGCAGCCGATCACCGCGACCGATTCCCCGCGCTTGATCTCGCCGGTGTTGATCGCGGCCCCGATGCCGGCCATGATGCCGCAGCCGAGCAGGCCGACCGCGGCCGCGTCCGAGTCCTCGTCGATCTTCGTGCACTGGCCGGCGGCCACGAGCGTCTTCTCGGCGAACGAGCCGATGCCCAGCGCGGCCGACAGCTCCGTGCCGTCCTCGAGGGTCATCTTCTGCGTCGCGTTGTGGGTCGCGAAGCAGTACTGCGGCTGCCCCTTCGCGCAGGCGCGGCACTGCCCGCAGACGGCGCGCCAGTTGAGGATCACGCGATCCCCCACCGCGATCTCCGTGACGCCCTCGCCGACCGCGGCGACCCGCGCCGTGGATTCGTGGCCGAGCAGGTACGGGAAGTCGTCGCCGATGCCGCCCTGCTGGTAGTGGTAGTCGGTGTGGCACACGCCGCAGGTGAGCACGTCGACCACCGCCTCGCCCGGACCCGGATCGGGCACGATGATCGTCTCGATGGTCGCGGGCGCGTTCTTCTCGCGCACCACGACACCCTGCACCCGGTAGACCATGACGTCTCCTCTCGTCCCTTCGGCGGTTCGGCTGGGACCGGCCGCGCTCCGTCGAGCCGGCACCCTCGCGACCAGGCTATCGACCCGCGCGGCGGGAGTTCCAGTGCCGGGTGCGGGCGGGCCCGGCGAGGCCTGCGGGACGGGCGGGGCGAGCGGAACAAGCCGACCCGGCGGGGTCGGCGCTCCTATCGGGCGGCTGCGGGATCTGCGGGGTCCGGGTCCGCGGGATCCGGGCCCGCGGGGCCCGCGAAACCTCCCGGCTGAATGCGGGCTGCCGCATCGGTCGGGCCCGCGGGGCCCGGATCCGCGGGATCCGGATCCGCGGGGCTCGCCGGATCGACGGCGCCCACGGCATCCGCGGGACGAGCGACGGCCCGGGATCCCTCCGCGTGCTCCCCGCTCGCAAGCCCCCGGCGCTGACCGATGAGGTGCTCGAGCAGCGGATCGAGCACCGCGAGCCCATCGCGCACTCCGCCCGCCGATCCCGGCAGATTCATCACGAGGGAGCGGCCGGCGAAGCCCGCGAGACCCCGGGCGATCAGCGCGGCGGGCACGTGCTCGGCCCCGCGACGGCGCAACTCCTCCATGAGGCCGGGCAGGAGCAGATCGAGCAGGGGCTCGGTGTGCTCCGGGGTCGTATCGGTGGGTGCGACCCCCGTGCCGCCCGTGGTCAGCACGACCGCGGGATCAGCCGCGAGCGCCGATCGGAGCGCCGCACCGACCGGGGCTCCATCGGCGATCACGATCGGTCCGGTGACCGCGAAGCCGCGCCGTGCAAGCCAGTCGCGGATCACGGGCCCTGTCGTATCCGCGGCTTCCCCGGCCGCCGCGCTCGTCGAGGCGACGATCACGGCGGCGGTGCGCGCACCGGGAGCGCGGTGTTCGCGGATCTCGACCAGACGTGCGCCGCACGCGGCGGCGGGCGCGGCGGGATGGCGGGCCCCGGCGGAGCGGGTCTCCGTAGAACCGGTCGCGTCGGATCCGACCCCGCTTGCGTCCGCCGGAGCCGTGTTCGCCGACACCGCGCTCCCGGAAGCCGCGCCGGCAGAGCCCGCGCCAGCAGAGCCCCCGCCGCCCGAGACTGCGCCCGATTCGGCGCCGGAGCCGATCCCTCTCACTCCCGCTCCCAGTCGCCGCTCTTGCCGCCGGACTTCGCGAGCACCTCGATCTCGCCGATGCTCGCGTGCCTGTCGACGGCCTTGGTCATGTCGTAGAGCGTGAGCGCCGCGACGCTCGCGGCCGTCAGCGCCTCCATCTCGACGCCGGTGACCCCGCGCGTGGTCACGGAGGCGATCACGCGCACGCGATCCCCCTCGGCCTCGAAGTCGACCGACACCTTCGTGACCGGCAGCGGATGGCACAGCGGGATCAGCTCCGAGGTGCGCTTGGCGGCCATGATGCCGGCGATCCTCGCCGTGCCGAGCGCCTCGCCCTTCGGCAGCTCCCCCTCGACGAGCATGCGCACCACCTCCTCGCGGGTGGTGAAGACCGCCTGCGCCCGCGCGGTGCGCTTGGTCACGGCCTTCTCGGTGACGTCGACCATGTGCGCGCTGCCGTCGGTGCGCAGGTGGGTGAGGCGTGCCTCGGGCTCATCGCTCATGCGATCCTCCAGGTCGTGACGGGGGTGCCCGCCGGCGCGTGCGCGACGCCGAGCGGGATCTCGGCGATCACGTCGGCGTCGGCGAGGTCGTGCAGCAGGTGGGATCCGGGCGGCAGCGGCGTCACGGAACCGTCGGCCTCGAGGCGGGCGCGACGCAGCTGCAGTTTGCCGGCGGGCGAGACGGTGTCGACGGCGAGCGGACGCTGCTCGACAGGGCGCTCGCCGGGCAGGCCGGCGAGGCGGCGCAGGGCGGGGACCGCGAAGAGCTGTGCCGAGAGCAGCGAGCTGACGGGGTTGCCCGGGAAGCAGAGGATCGGGATCGGCGCAGCGGCGTTCGCGCCCGGCATCGCCGGCAGGTGCAGCTCGCCGAGCCCCTGCGGCCCGCCCGGCTGCATGGCCACGGTGCCGAATTCCACGCCGATCGGCTCGAGGGCCTCGCGCACCACCTCGAAGGCCCCCATGCTGATGCCGCCCGAGGTGATGACGAGGTCGGCGTCGACCGCGGCGCGCTCGAGCAGCGCGCGCAGCTCCCCCGCGCGATCGCCGCAGCGCACTGCCGTGACCTCCGCGCCCGCGCCCCGCAGCAGCGCCGCGAGCATCGGGGCGTTCGCGTCGTGGATGCGGCCGGGTGCGAGCCGGGATCCCGCCGCTGCGGTCGCCGCGGCATCGCCCGACCCCGCATCACCCGGCCAGGCACTGTCAGGTCCTATGCCGCCCGGTCCGATGCCACCCGGTCCCGCGCGGCCGGAGCCGGAGCCGCCCGAGCGGGAGCCTCCCGGCCGCGGGTCGGCCACACCGGCGAGTTCGTCTCCCGTGGTGCACAGCAGCACGCGCGGACGACGCAGCACCTGCGCCGCGAGGAGACCGGCCGCGGCGAGCGCGCCGATGCGTGCGGGCGCGAGTCGCTGCCCGGCCTGTGCGATCACGGTCCCCTCGGCCGCATCGACACCGCGAGGACGCACGAAGGCACCGGGATCGACCGGCGCCGAGAACACGATCGTAGCCTCAGCGACCCGCTCGCCCGCGCGGGCGAGCGGCGGGAAACCGGTGCGCTCGTGCGCGTCGATGCCGGAGCACCGAGCCGGGTCCGGAGCGAGGCGGGCCGCGGCACCGGGCGAAGCGTCTCCGGCGGGGTCGCCGAAGACGGGGTCGCCGGAGACGGGGTTGCCGGAGACGGGGGCGTCGGCGGCAGAAACCGCATCGATTCCCACCCCGCACCAGCGCGTCGCCTCAACGGGTACCACCGCATCGGCGCCGAGCGGGATGGGCGCGCCCGTCATCACGGGCGAGGCGGTGCCGGGAAGATGGGTCGCGGGCGCATCTCCCGCGGCGACTGCGGCGCCCAGCGAGAGCGATACGGGCGCAGCGGGACCGGCCTGGGCGAGATCGGCCGCGCGCACGGCGTATCCGTCCATCTGCGAGTTGTCGAAGGGCGGCAGCGGAATGGGCGTGACGATATCGACCGCGCAGACGCGCCCGATCGCAGCCGGGTCGGTCAGGGCTACGACGTCCGGGACGTCATCGCGGATGCGCTGCACCACGGGGTCGAGCAGGCGCTCGACGGCGGCCAGATGATCTTCGACCCGGCGTGCTTCGAAGGCGTGGGTGGTCATCGCGTCATCCTCCCGCGAAGGGCGGAAGCACATCGACGGTGGGCACGGGGCCGCTGTCGCCACCGGAATCCGCGTGGGCTTCTTCGCCGGCCGCGGATCCCGAGCCGACAGCGACCGATCCCGAGCCGACAGCGACTGATCCCGAGCCGACGGCGGCCGATCCCGAATCACCCGGCGCCGATCCCGAGCCGCTCGCCACCGATCCCGCGTCCGCCGATCCGACACCGTCGACGCCGTTCACGAGCGGCCCGCCATCGCGTCGCACGACCCCGTCGACCAGGAAGGACCCGGCGCACAGCACCTGCTGCATCGCCGCCCCGTAGCGCTCGCCCAGCAGCGCCCGCAGCCCGGCGAGCGTGCCGTCGCCGACCTCGACGATCTCCTCTTCCAGGCCCGCCGCCTCGGCGGCGGCGGCGAAGTACCGCACCCTGATCCGAACCATGCCTCACATCGTATCCGGGACCGGTGACACACCCGCCTCCCTCTCCCTCCTCGGCCCTCACCCCGAAATGGGAGTCGCCACAACCCGGCCGCCCCCCAA
>JASGDX010000189.1:0-5344 GCA_047606985.1 Leucobacter sp.
CCTCGACCTGCTCGACGAGAAAGGGCCGAACGAGCTCCCGGTGCAGCTGTGGTCGGAGGCGAGCACGGACCCGGAGATCCGCGCCATCGTGAGCCGTGTCTTCCGTCGGCTGAACGACACCTCGGTGCGGGTGCTTGCCGCCTGGAAGCGGGACCATCCGGATGGGAGCGATCGGGATCCCGAAGCCTGGGCGGGGGAGCGCGTGCCCGCGCTGCTCAGCCTCGCGGAGGGGTACCTGCTGCAGCGGGTGGTGTACGACGGGTTCGACCGAGAGGGCTACCGCGCGTCCGTGCGGGCGCTGCTCGAGAGCTGAGCCGGCTCGTGGATCGAACAGATCCCGGGAGCTCAGCCGCGCTTGGCGGCGGCCTTCGCGGCGCGCTTCGTCTCGCGCACCTTGAGCAGCGTCTCGGGCGAGGTGATGTCGGCAACGCTGCGGAAGGAGCCCTCCTCGCCGTACGGGGCGGAGGCCTCGCGCCAGCCCGCGCCGTCGAAGCCGCACTGCTTGCCGAGCAGCGCGAGGAAGATCTTCGCCTTCTGCTCGCCGAAGCCGGGCAGCGCCTTGAGGCGCTTCAGCGCGGTCTTGCCGTCGGGATCGCCCTCGCTCCAGATGGCTGCGGCGTCGCCGCCCCACTCGTCGAGCAGCGCGCGGCAGAGCGTCTGTACGCGGCCGGCCATGGACCCGGGGAAGCGGTGCACGGCCGGGGACTGCTTGAACGCCGCGGCGAAGTCGTCGGGGTCGGTCTCGGCGATGGTGCGGGCGTCGACGGCGCCGACGCGATCCCGGATCTTGAGCGGCCCCGAGAACGCGACCTCCATCGCGACCTGCTGGTCGAGCAGCATGCCGATGAGCAAGGCGAGAGGATTCTCGCTCAGCAGACGGTCGGCTTCGGCGTCATCGGTGAGGTGCAGTTCTGGCATGCCACCAGTATCGCACCGCAGGTTAGATGCTCAGAATGGCCATTACACTGCAGAACAGACAGAGAGGAATCGTAGATGTTTGGTTCAAAGAAGAACTCTGACGATATCGTCGGCAGAATGCGGCCCGAGCTCTCGAGGGAGTCACTCGGTGTTGGCCCCGAGTTTCCGGGTATCGTCCCAAACCCATATCTGAGCAGAGTCGCCAAGAAGCGCGATGCCGAGTTGCGGACAGGGACGCTCGCGATCGGCACCCTGGTGGACTGGCGCGAGATCAACAACAACCCCCGCATTGCGTTGATGCTGGACGTCGACACTCTCGAAGGGGTGTCCTTCCGCGGTATCGCCGACGAGATCTTCACGGTTACCGAAGCGGCTCGCCTCGCTCCTGGTCAACGGTTCCCCGTGCGTTACCGGCCGGCGGCGATGGATCATTACGTCGCCCTCGCCAAAGATATCGACCCTGCGCAGACGCAAGCTCTCATCGACAGCATGCAACGGCGCGGGGCGGACAGCTAGGATTCGCCGCCCGTCCAGTCGAGCCTCGCCTGCGGGTAGCGCTGCAGGTCTTTGTCAAGGAGCGCTATTCCATGGCTAAGCGACCTGCTTGTCGAGCAGCGGGTCGATGAGCAGTGCGAGCGGAGTGTCCTTCAGCGGGTGGTCGACTTCGGGCCGAGAACAGCGCGCGCATGACCTAGACTCATGCCGATGACCTCCGCGACGATCTGGGATCGCACCCGACTGAGCATCACGCTCGGCTCGGTGGCTTTGATCTTCCTGACAGCGGTCGAGGCTCTGGCCGTCACCACGGTGATGCCGGTCGTCGCCGCAGATCTGCACGGCAGGGAGCTGTTCGCGCTGGCCTTCTCCGGTCTGCTGGCCACCGGCGTGGTCGGAATGGTCGCGGCGGGGGCGTGGAGCGATCGTCGCGGTCCGGCAGGGCCCCTGTGCGCCGCGGTGATGACCTTCATGATCGGATTGCTCATCTCGGGTCTCGCTCCGGATATGTACGTCTTCGTCGTCGGTCGTCTCGTGCAGGGCCTCGGCGAGGGCGCCCAGACCGTGGCGCTCTACGTGCTCATCGCGAGGGTGTATCCGCGCGAACTGCACGGACGGATCTTCGCCGCATTCGCCGCGGCCTGGGTGCTGCCAGGGATGGCCGGCCCCTTCCTCGCCGGTGCGGTTGCAGAGTTCCTGCACTGGCGATGGGTGTTCCTCGGCGTCGCGGTTCTCACGGCACTCGCGTTTCTGCTCGTCTTCGCGCGGCTCCGGGGGCTCGATCTGGGGCGTTCGGAGGAGAGCGATCCCGCGCCTGGGCCGAGGCGCAGAACCGTTGCGGGCAAGCTGGTGCTCTCGATGGTCGTCGCGGCCTCCACGGTGGTCGCCGGCTTCGCCGCCGAGATGCCCTCGGTGCTCGGGTGGATTGTCGCCTTCGTGTGTACGGCGCTCATCGCCGTCGCGGTCAGGCCGCTGCTGCCACGGGGCACGCTCCGCGCTCGTCGGGGGGTTCCGAGCGTGATCCTCATGCGCGGCACGGTGAGCGGGGCGTTCTTCGTCTCCGAGGCGTACCTCCCCAGGCTGCTCATCGACGAGTTCGCGTTCAGCCCGACCATCGCCGGGCTCGCCCTCACGTTCGCCGCGCTGACCTGGTGGCTCGGCTCGGCAGCCCAGGGCAGATACGGCGACCGGCTCGGCAGCACCCGAACCGTGCTGATCGGCGTTCCGCTGCTGCTCGTCGGAGCGGTTGTGCTGCTCCTCGTATCCCTGTCTCAGGGGATGCCGTGGCTCGTGGCGATCGCCTGGGGTATCTCCGGCGGCGGCATGGGCCTGCTCTACCCGCGTCTGACCGTGCTGACCCTCGCCTATTCGACACCGGCGAATGAGGGCTTCAATTCGTCGGCGCTGTCGATCTCGGAGTCCACCGGGTCGGCGATCGCGATCGCGATGGCGGGGCTGGCCTTCCTCACGCTGCCGTTCGCGGGATCGGGCTTCGCCACGGTTTTCGCATTCGCGGCCGCCCTGCTCGTGATCTCGACGGCGGCGGGACTCCGGCTGGGGGACGGGATCGGAGACCGGCAGGATGGGCGCAGCCGCCCCGCCGCGCCGCCGGGGCACTAGGGTGGAACGATGCACCAGCCCGAGGATCCCCGTCGCTTCGCCGCGCTGAGGAACCGGGGCTCCGGCGCCTACATCGCGGGCGGCGCTCTGTCGATGATGGCCGACAACATCGAACACGTGCTGGGGTACTGGGTGCTGTGGCAGACCTTCCACTCGCCGTGGCTCGTGGGCTTCCAGATCATCAGCCACTGGCTGCCCTACCTGCTGTTCTCGGTGTACGCCGGTGCGCTCGCCCAGCGCTTCGACTGCCGGCGCATCATCCAGGTCGCGCAGGGGCTCTTCATGCTGGTGTCGGTCTGCTGGGGCGTGCTGTTCCTCACGAGCTCCCTCGAACTGTGGCACGCCTGCGTGCTGCTCGTGCTGCACGGCCTCGCCGGTTGCCTGTGGATGCCGGCCGAGCAGCTGATGCTCTACGATTTCGTCGGCCCGCGTCAGCTGACGAGCGCGGTGCGGATCAACGCGACCTTCCGCAGTCTGGCCTTCGTCGCCGGCCCGATGGTCGGCTCGGCGCTGCTGATCGGCGTCGGACCCGCGTACGGCATGCTCATCAACGTGCTGTTCTACCTCCCGCTCACGGTCTTCCTCTTCCGCACGCGCGTCACCGGACACGCGCGAGCCGACGCGCCGGGCGCGACACCCCGGCCCGTCGAGCAGAGCATGTCGTTCATCGCGGCGTTCTCGGTGCTCGGCACGGTACGGCGCCACCGCGAGATCCTCGGCATGATCCTGCTGACCGCGCTCAGCGCGGTGACGATCGGGCATCTGCTGCAGAACGCGATGCCCGAGTTCGCCGAGATCCTCGGCACCGGGAACGAGGGCGCGGCCTACGGCGTGCTGCTCTTCGCGAACGGAGCCGGGGGAGTGATCGGCGGCTTCCTCCTCGAGGCCACCCGCAAGGTGCCTCCCACCGTGCCGACCGCCGTCGGCAGCGCGCTGCTGCTCGGCGTCTCCACGATCGTCTTCGCGAGCACCGGCGGCCTGGCGATCGCGGTGATCGCGCTCGCCGTCGGCGGGGTGGCGAAGATCACCTCGGAGTCGACCGAGATGAGCATTGTGCAGCTGCAGGCGCCCGACGCCGAGCGCGGCCGGGTGATCGGGGCGTACACGATGTTCGGCCCCGGCATGATGACCTTCGGCGGCGTGACCGCGGGGGCGCTGGGCTCGCTCGTCGGCATCCGGTCCGCCGTGCTGGTCGCCGGCGTCGTGCTCACCGTCGGCGCCGCGGTGATCGGCGCATGGCTGCTCGCCCCGCGGCGGGGAGAGCAGCTGGGAGAGCCGCAGGGAACCGCGGATCGAGCGGGATAGGAGCCCCGCACGGTGCCGGCGGAGAATCGATCGCGTTCGGGATCGGGGTGCTCGTCGCGCAGCCGGCGGTGCTGCCGCTCCTCCCGCTGCGAGCGCCCGAGCCCGTCGAGACCGGGGGAGCATCCCGGCATCTCGATGGGGCTCGATGAACGGCCCCTATTCGAAGCGGTTGACCATGGCGAGCGCCGCGCGCTCCACGTAGTCGCGGAACGCGGCGTCGTGCATGGGCGGCAGCGCCGCCTCGTCGAGCGCGGTGCGCATGTGCAGCAGCCAGCGCTCCTTCGCCTCCGGCGTGATGGGGAACGCCGCGTGCCGCATGCGCAGGCGCGGGTGCCCGCGCTGCTCGGAGTAGGTCGTCGGCCCGCCCCAGTACTGCTCGAGGAAGGCGCGCAGGCGCCGGATGGCACCCTCCCAATCGGCGTCCGGGTACATGGGGGCGAGCAGCGGATCCTCGCGCACTCCGCGGTAGAAGGCGCGCACGATCCGCTCGAAGGTCTCGGTGCCGCCCACCTGGGACCAGACGGTGTCGGTGACCGCGCCGCCGCCCTCGCCCGAGCGCAGCGTGAGGCGCGGCTGGGGCGCGGGCGGAGGCCCGGCCTCCGGCCGCAACGGATCCTCGGTCACTGCGCCCCTCCCGGGAACCGCGGCAGCTCGGTGGCGAGCTGGATCCCGGCCTTCGCGAAGTTGCGCACGAGGATCGGGCGCAGCGCGCGCTGCACATCCCATTGCGCCTCGGGCCTGGTGCGGATCGCGAGGCGCAGGGTGACGCGGTCGCCGTAGGCGCTCTCCACGCCCCACACCTCGGGCTCGCCCGTGATCTTGCGCGCGATCTCCGGCAGGTCGAGGAGCTCTCTCGCCGACTCGTCCGCGACCTGCTCGACCTTGCCGAGGTCGGCGTCGGCCTCGACCGTGATGTCGATGAGAGCGCGGCCCCACCCTTGCGAGGCGTTGCCGAGGGTGAGGATCTCTCCGTTGCGCACGAACCAGAGCGTGCCGTCGACGGCGC
>JASGDX010000190.1:0-5356 GCA_047606985.1 Leucobacter sp.
AGAAGCGGGCCAAGCGGCCGGCCGGCGCCCCCGACCGCGAGCTCGCGAAGCAGGTCAGGAAGGTCGGCGTGATCGGCGCCGGTCTCATGGCCAGCCAGTTCGCGCTGCTCTTCGCCCGCAAGCTGCGCGTACCGGTGCTCATCACCGACCTCGATCAGGCGCGCGTCGACAAGGGCCTCGAGTACATCCGGGGGGAGGTCGACAAGATGCAGGAGAAGGGCCGCCTGTCGTCCGACGACGCCAACCAGGTCAAGGCGCTCGTCAGCGGCACCACCGACAAGGCGCTCTACGCCGACTGCGACTGGGTCATCGAGGCGGTGTTCGAGGAGCTGGGCGTGAAGCAGCAGGTCTTCGCCGAGATCGAGCCCGTCATCTCCCCCGAGGCCGTCATCGCCACCAACACCTCCTCGCTCTCGGTCGAGGAGATCGGCGCGAAACTCGAGCACCCCGAGCGCCTCGTCGGCTTCCACTTCTTCAACCCGGTGGCGGTGATGCCGCTCATCGAGGTCGTCAAAGTGCCCACCACCGACGACGCCACGCTCGCGACCGCCATGGCCGTCGCCAAGAAGCTCGGCAAGAGCGCCGTCATCACGGCGGATCGTCCCGGCTTCGTGGTCAACCGACTGCTCGCCAAGGTGATGGGCGAGGCAGCGCGCGCTCTCGACGAGGGCACCCCGATGCCGGTCGTGGAGCGCGCCCTCGCGCCGATCGGCCTGCCCATGGGTCCGTTCGAGCTGATCGACCTGGTCGGCTGGAAGGTCGCCGCGCACGTGCAGGACACGATGGTGGGCGCGTTCCCCGAGCGCTTCTACGCGTCGGAGAACCTGCACAAGCTGGCCGAGGTGGAGGCTCCGCTGAGCAAGAACAAGGTCGGCAAGGTCGAGGACCTGTCGAAGGCCGGCAAGAAGGCGATCGCCGTCGGCAGGACCGCCGTGAGCGAGGAGGAGATCCTGCGCCGCGTCGAAGACGAGCTGGCGGGCGAGATCAGGATCATGCTCGATGAGGGAGTGGTGGCCGCCGCCGAGGACATCGACCTCTGCCTCATCCTGGGTGCCGGCTGGCCCTTCCAGGCCGGCGGAGCGACGCCCTATCTCGACCGCGTCGGTGCGAGCGAGCGGGTGTTCGGCTCGACGTTCCACGATCCGCGGATCGCGGGCGTGCAGTAGCCTGCGGCAGCGACGAGGGCTCCGAATCCCGCTCGGGATCCGGAGCCCTCGTGCTGCTCCGCTTTTCGGGCCGGCCGCGCCTTCGCGCCGGCCTCAGTGCTCGACCCGATAGAGGAACGCGGCCATCGCCTCGCGGGAGACCGCGTCCTTCGGTTGATACACCGGCCCGTTCGGAGTGCTCGTCCCGGTTGAAATCCCCGCGCTGCGCATCCAGGAGATCTCGCGGAAGAACCGGTGCGAGCGCGGCACGTCGACGAACGGGCTTCCCGTGGCGGGGGCGCTCGCGCCGTTTCCCTTGAGCCGGTAGAGGAACGCGGCCATCGCCTCGCGGCTCACCGGATCCTTGGGGCGGTACTCGAGGCCTCGCGAGGTGCTGGTGCCGGTGCTGATGCCCGCGTCGCGCATCCAGGAGATCTCGAGTGCGAAGCGGTGCCCCGCCGGCACGTCGACGAACGGCGAGGGTCCGGCCGGCCGGTAGCCCGCCGGTGCGTACAGCCGGTAGAGGAAGGCCGCCATCGCCTCGCGGGTCACGCCGCTCTTCGGCAGGTAGGCCAGCCCTGCTGGCGTGGAGGACCCGGTCGTGACCCCGCTCTCCGACATCCACTGGATCTCGGAGAAGAACTTGCTTCCGGGCTGGACGTCGATGAACGGCGCGTGCAAGGAGGCCGAGGTGGCGCGCAGTGGCAGATACGCGCCGTTGAATCCCGAGACGCGGGCCGCTATGGCCTTCCCCGCGTCGGCGGCGGTGAGCGTGTACGTGGCATCCGTGGCGTCAGGAATGGTCTTTCCGTCCCGCAGCCACTGATACTCGAAGCTCCACACCCCGGGGCTCCAGTTGCCCGGGTGTGCCGTGAGCGTGCCACCCGTGTACGCGGTTCCTGAGATCGTCGGCTTCGGCGGCTGGGCGTGCTCCATGCCGAAGCTGAAGACATAGGGCTTGCGCCACTGCTGCGATGCGTGCTTCACGACCACGATGACGTAGAGATCGCCTGCTGGTACTGGGATGCCGCTCGAGGAGATCGTGTCCCCGTTCTGCAGGGTGCGGGTGAAGAGCTCGTGTCCCGCGCTGTTGAGGATCGCGAGCTGAGCGTTCGCCTCGGTGGTCGAGAAGCCCTGGGGCTGTTCGAACTGGAGCGCCGCGGTTCCCGCCTGCGGGGTGTGGAGTCGGAAGAGGTCGACGTCGAGGTACCTCGGCGGCGATCCCGTAGCCGCGCCCCCGCCGTGCATCTCGCCGCGCATCACGAGCGCCGCCGACAGCGGATCGGCGGTCTCCTTCGTGTCGTTGGGCTCGTTCTCCTCGGTGTCGTACTCGAGCCCGCCCGCCACGGGCTCCGGAGGATCTCCGGCGAGCGGCGCGTCCGTCGCCGGCGGCTCATCGACGGCCTGGGCCGCGGGGGCCGCGCCGATACCGGTGAGGACGAGTGCTGCGACCACGAGGACGGCCTCGCCGATGCACCGGCGGCGGCGTCGAGATCCCGGGAGACTGGCGAAAGACATGTCGACCTCCTGAACAGCTGATCCTGCGGAGGCTCGATGAGACTCCCCCTGAGCGCATGCTAGGCGCGGGATCGGCGTTCGGTCATGGGTGAAACCGCGCACCAGCGCGCTGTCGAGCCCTGTCGTCTTGCCTTCTCGTCGGCTCCGGAGACGCCGAAGGGCCCGGGGCCGAAGCCCCGAGCCCTTCGCTCCTCGCGCCGCCGGTTACACCAGCGAGCGCAGCACGTACTGCAGGATGCCGTCGTTGCGGTAGTAGTCGGCCTCGCCCGGGGTGTCGATGCGCACCACGGCGTCGAACTCGACGACCGAGCCGTCGGCCTTGGTCGCCTTCACCGCGACCGTCTTGGGGGTCGTGCCCTCGTTCAGCTCGGTGATGCCCGAGATGTCGAAGACCTCGGTGCCGTCGAGACCGAGCGAGTCGGCGCTCTCACCCGCCGGGAACTGCAGCGGCAGCACCCCCATGCCGATGAGGTTGGAGCGGTGGATGCGCTCGAAGCTCTCGGCGATGACCGCCTTCACGCCCAGCAGGCGCGTGCCCTTCGCCGCCCAGTCGCGCGACGACCCGGAGCCGTACTCCTTGCCGCCGAGCACGACGAGCGGCACGCCCGCGGCCTGGTAGTTCTGGCAGGCGTCGTAGACGTAGGCCTGGGGGCCGCCCTCCTGCGTGAAGTCGCGGGTGAAGCCGCCCTCCACGCCGGCGCCGCCGTTCTCGGCAGCGAGCAGCTGGTTGCGGATGCGGATGTTCGCGAAGGTGCCGCGGATCATGACCTCGTGGTTGCCGCGGCGCGAGCCGTAGGTGTTGAAGTCCTTCGGGGCGATGCCGTTGGCGACCAGGTACTGGCCGGCCGGGGTCTCGGCCTTGAAGCTGCCGGCGGGGCTGATGTGGTCGGTGGTGACCGAGTCGCCCAGCTTGAGCAGCACGCGGGCGCCCGAGATGTCGCTCACGGGCGAGGGCTCGAGCTGCATGCCTTCGAAGTAGGGGGCCTTGCGCACGTAGGTCGACTTCTCGTCCCACTCGAAGGTGTTGCCGTCGGGGGTGGGCAGCGAACGCCAGTGCTCGTCGCCCTCGAAGACGGTGGCGTACTTCGAGTTGAACATGTCGGAGTCGATCGACGCGTCGGCGATCTTCTGCACCTCGACCGGGTCGGGCCAGATGTCGCGCAGGAAGACATCGTTGCCCTCGCCGTCCTGGCCGAGCGGCTCGGCGTCGAAGTCGAAGTCCATGGTGCCGGCGAGCGAGTAGGCCACCACCAGCGGCGGGCTCGCGAGGTAGTTCATCTTGATGTCGGGGTTGATGCGGCCCTCGAAGTTGCGGTTGCCCGAGAGCACCGCCGTGACCGCGAGGTCGTTCTCGTTGACCGCGGCGGAGATCTCCTCGTTCAGCGGACCCGAGTTGCCGATGCAGGTCATGCAGCCGTAGCCGACGAGGTAGAAGCCGAGCGCCTCGAGATCGTCGCGCAGGCCCGACTTCTCGTAGTAGTCGGTGACCACCTTCGAGCCGGGCGCGAGGGTGGTCTTCACCCACGGCTTGGCCTTGAGGCCCCTGGCGACCGCGTTGCGGGCGAGCACGCCGGCTGCCAGCATCACGGAGGGGTTCGAGGTGTTGGTGCACGAGGTGATCGAGGCGAGGGTCACCGCGCCGTGATCGATCTCGAACTCCCGGCCCTGCTGGTCCTTGACCTTGGCGGGGTTGGCGGCCTGCGCGTAGTTCTTGAGGTCGGTCTCGAACTGCTCCTTGGCGCTCGTGAGCTCGATGCGGTCCTGCGGACGCTTCGGACCGGCGATCGACGAGACGACCGTCGACAGGTCGAGCTCGAGGTATTCGCTGAACTCCGGCTCGTGAGCGGGATCGTGCCACATGCCCTGCGCCTGGGTGTACGCCTTGACGAGCTCGATCTGCTCGTCGGGGCGGCCGGTGAGGCGCATGTAGTCGATGGTGACGTCGTCGACGGGGAACATCGCCGCGGTCGAGCCGAACTCGGGGCTCATATTGCCGATGGTGGCGCGGTTGGCGAGCGGCACCGAGCCGACGCCCTCGCCGTAGAACTCGACGAACTTGCCGACGACGCCGTGCTTGCGCAGCATCTGGGTGATGGTGAGCACGACATCGGTCGCGGTCACGCCCGCGGGGATCTGGCCCGACAGCTTGAAGCCGACGACCCGCGGGATGAGCATCGAGATGGGCTGGCCGAGCATCGCGGCCTCTGCTTCGATGCCGCCGACGCCCCAGCCGAGCACGCCGAGGCCGTTCTGCATGGTGGTGTGCGAGTCGGTGCCGACGGCGGTGTCGGGGTAGGCCTGCACGACGCCGTCGAGTTCGCGGGTGAAGGTGACGCGGGCCAGGTACTCGATGTTGACCTGGTGCACGATGCCGGTCCCGGGCGGAACCACCTTGAAGGTGTCGAAGGCGCCCTGGCCCCAGCGGAGGAACTGGTAGCGCTCGCCGTTGCGCTGGTACTCGATCTCGACGTTCTTCGAGGCGGCGCCCGGCGTGCCGTACACGTCGGAGATGACCGAGTGGTCGATGACGAGTTCGGCGGGGGCGAGCGGGTTGATCCGGTCGGGATCGCCGCCGAGGTCGGTGACCGCCTCGCGCATCGTGGCGAGGTCGACGACGCAGGGTACCCCCGTGAAGTCCTGCATGATTACGCGGGCCGGGGTGAACTGGATCTCGGTATCGGGCTCGGCCGAGG